>DASRYX010000310.1:0-5612 GCA_035686985.1 Planctomycetaceae bacterium
ACCCAGCCCCAGGTCGTGAATGGTGGTCGTGCGACGCCAACTTCAATGGGGCCGCTGTTGGTTACAGCGGATGACCGTCGCGCCCTGGCCGCGATCCGGTACCGATGCGTTGACTTCAATGGGGCCGCTGTTGGTTACAGCGGATGACCCGCCCGCGTTCCAAGTGCCAACGCGGCGGTAAGTTACCACGCGGTTTTCGAGAGGTCGAGCCCAGCGAGGTCTGCGGAACAGGGGATTCATGAGGACGTTCTCCTAACAGTTTTGCCCGTCGCTCGTTACGACTGCGACCGCTGGCAGGGGTTTCTTGGGAGCGGAACCGCTCGAAGATCAAACAGACACAAAAAACATCCCTTCGGTACATCAAACAATCGTCGCCGTGCGCTGCGGAATCTCCATCCGGGACTGACCCCAGAATTCGACACACTCGTCGCCGCGGGCACCAGCCGGGCCCAGGTTGACCATCATCACACGGTCTTCCTCGAAGTTAAGGATCGACCACAGCCCCTCTTTCAACGCATGAAACTGCAAGGGAGCCAGCTCGCATCGAAACACAGAATATTGCAAGGGTGTGCCGAAGCCACAGAGTTTCTTGTAAGTCTGGCGGAGTCGTTTGGCATCGGCGACATCATACGACACAAGATAAACGGTTTTCATCGCAACACCCTGAACGCGAATATGGAGCGGTGCGACTCCCTTCGCCAGACACATCACCGCGTGCAAAATCCCGGGTAGCTGGGGATCTCGCCCATCAACACTCGGGATAGCAACCGGGCCTGGACTTCAAACACCCGTCGATAACTAATCTTGTAACCGAAAATCGGGTGCGTGATTTCTGTCTCCAGGCGGCGCTCATACGCGGCGATGACGGCTTTACGCCCCGCATCAGTCAGCGTGACACTTCCCGCGCGGCTGATGAAACTCTTCGAGCTGACTTCCTCATTATTGATGAGCGTCAGGACCGTGGAATCGGCAACGAGCGGGCGGAATTCTTCCGCCAGATCCAGGGCGAGAGATGGCCGCCCGTAATGCGGTTGATGCAGGAAACCCAGGTGCGGGTCAAACCCGACGGCCTGCAACGTCACCGTCAGCTCTTTGGTCAGCAGAGAATAGACGAACGACAGCAGAGCATTCACGGGATCGGTTGGCGGGCGGCGATTGCGTCCTTCCAGCTGAAACGTTTCACCACCGCGCAGTAAACGGGCGAACCCGGTGAAATAGACTTTCGCCGCCATCCCTTCGAGACCCATCAGCGACTCGAGGCTGGCGGCACGGTCCGTTTTCTCGAGAAAATCAGCCAACCGTGTGAGGTCCGTCTTGTGTTCCTCAGCGGCGTGACGGCGTAACAATGTTCGACTGTTCTTGATCTTGGCGGCGATGAATCCTTTGGCGATGGCCAGCGCGGCTTGAGGATCGGTCGCCGCGCGGTACTGAGCTAATCGCAGTTGGATATTTTTGTGGCTGAAGCCGTGGGTCACCGCGACAAACCAGCCGCCATAGGAAAAGTGACAGAGCGGGATCGCGCGCTCGGCAAGGGTTCGGATTGCAGCCGCCGTCACCTGCACGTTGCCAAACAGGCTGACCTGCGAGACATCCATCAACGGTTTCTTGGTTGTCAGTCCCGACACTGATCTGATGGTGAGCTGCTCGCCATCCTTGCCGACATAAGCCCCCTGCTCCTGCACATACACCGGCAAGGCATCGTCGCGCGCAGGGAGCAGCTTGCGGGGCGTGGAGCGCTCGCTGTCCGATGGGAGATCTTCGAGAGGAGTTCGTTCACGAAGGAGATTGGTTTCATCGGGAAGACAGATTCCCACGAGCGAGCAGCGCGGGCATTTCGGGCTGTCGACTAGCGGCGGCGGCAGACGGCGTTCGGTCGACAGCGCACGCAATTGACCGACCAGTTCGCGTGTCCGGCGAATCAAGGCCTCATCAAACCGGATCGTCACCCGCCGGCGGGATTCAATGTAATACAGTTCCCCATAATCACACTCATATCCATTGGCACGCAGAATCAATCCCTGTGCACAGAGCTGAACCCGCTCCGGCTCCCAGGCCTGTTCCGCGATGTCTGGCGCGATACCACGCTTGTAGTCGATGGGAACCGCCCGGCGTCCTTCCAGTTCAATCAGATCCAGCTTGGCCAGTAATCCTTCCGATGGAGCCGACAGCATCAGCGCCCGTGAGGCGAGACCATCAGCGGGAAGGCCGACCGGCACGGCGGAGTCGTCCTCGTTGTCGGCGGGCGCAGAAAACGATTTCCGCGTTGGCTTGTCGACATTGCGATGACCGAAGGTGCCCTCTTTCGTTTCCAGGTTGTCCCGGAATTCCGACTGAACCCACTCGAGGTACGCCAGACGGGGACAATAGGTGAATTCGTTGAGCATCCGGGCCGGAATCAATTCCGTCTCGGCAACGGCAGCGTTCTCTCCGGCACCGGTGAGAATCGCTTCGAGATCAAATCCGAGCGGATCGCCGGCCGCCGGGGTCGCCGCCAATTCGCCAGAAGACTCGGGGATCGCGGCGGCAGAGTCGCCGAGCGCATCCCCCGGCGTCGATTCATCATCTGGTCGCGGCGCGATCACGGCGACATCCCCAGCGAGAAGACATCCTCCGTGACTCCGCCAGCAGCACGCCGCCGCGGCCCCGAAAAATCACCGAATTGCCAACGAGCAAACTGTATGCGAAATCCGTGAAATCTGTTCACACCACTATATTCATCGACCACCTGCTGGTTTTCAATCTCGCGAGTGTTGTAAAACGATATCAGCGGCGATCAGAAACGTGAACAGCATCGGTCATGTTGAACGTCGTTATTAGTAGCGACTATCCATCGCCGCAAACAGTCCCATGCCATAATAGCGGCCACCACCCAGACAGATCGGTCCGGAAACGGCGACATCTTTATCGCAGGACTTCTTCCAGACGATCCGCACATGAAAGCGCGGATAAGACCGCAGATGTTCGGGGACGAAAAAGCGTTTTGCCAGATCGCCGCCGGGCCAGTAGCAGACGTCCCGCCATTCCAGTTCCGCGTGTTCGGCCAAGGTTGCCGAAAATCCCGCCTGCCGGATCGCCTTCCGTAAGAGTTTTTCAGCCTTGCGCTGGTGGCGGTCATCACGTCCGGGCAGAATCACCGGCGTGACGGACGCCCAGACCGTTGAAGACCGCGTATAGCGCTGCACCATCTTGTCGTTCGCGGCGACGAGAGACAGGAGCGCCGCCGGATCCCCGGAGTGTTCGTCGATGAGATCGCGACCCGACAACGAACGCTGTGTCCAGCGGACCTCATCCCGGCAGCCGCTTCCAAACGTTGTCACCAGCGCACGGCGAATGCTACCGACGACCACGCCTTTCCCGCGATATTCCAGGCTGGGCAACGGTAGATACGCAAGACGGTCGGTGCCGACGCAGTCCTCCGGCAGTTGCCGGGGGATGTCGTCCGAAAGTTCGGCTTCCGGATCGACGCAACGGGCGGCGTTCTGTGCGCGGGACGCCGCATGGCCGAAGACAACGCGGCTGATACGGTCCTCCGCCCACTGAGCCTCCGTCGCGGCCAGTCCCGTGACATGCCGCAGCATCCCGGCGACGCTGCAGGTTCGCGAGGTGGTGTTAAACGGCCGCATCTGCGATCCGTCCGGCTGCAGAAACTGAAACGCCGCAATCGGCCGCGGCGGCGGGTCAATGTCCCGCCGGTAGTTCACGTTTTGAAAACTCGTCAATGGCGGCACCGGCCGGAAACCCTCCGGCGAGATCCGTCCGAGAAAAGCGTGATGCCGGGACACCAGCGCCGACAGAGAACCGCTCACCGGCGCACGCCGCGCGGTCCCTGCTCCGGCAGAGGTTGGTTCCCAGCGATCTTGCGTCAGAGCGGCGACTTGGACATCAGTCAGCAACTCCGCGGTTCCGACAACGACGTCGGTTCCCCATCCGAGATGAGTCACCGACTGCGCGGCATCACGCAAGACCGCGAAGTGCGGACAGTCGTCGGACGCCAGCGAATACAGAAAGTGCACCGCTTCATCGGTGAGATGCATCGGCTGGACATCCTTCTCCGTGCGATGCTCCGCCACACTGGCCTCGTTGTTCCCTCGGGACCACGCCGCCGCAACGAGGTCCGCGGCATTGTTCGGCACGTACATCCGATACGGAGCCGTTGCGGTTGTAGCATCACCCGCGACGATCGACGGTGCGGGCTGCTCTTCGAGCCATCGTAGCGCGGCGTCCGCCGTCGTCGGATGGTCGCGTTCATTCCACCGCGCCGCTGCGGCGGCGACGAGACTCTGGAACATCCGCAGCGGTGACGGCGGCCATTCCGGCATGTCACCGTCACCGGCGCCGTGGTAATACGGGCGTAAAAATCGAAACGTCAAACACAGCTGCACGGACACGATGCTGGCTCCTGTCGGTGAAGAATGGAGGAACACGACGGTCGCGTGCGGATCACTTGTCCTTCTTGGCTTTGGTCTTCGTTTCCCCCTCGCCCTTCACATCTTTGACGGCCCGGTCTTTGTCGAATGGCACCATTTTGCTCTCGCCGACGCCGAAGGCTTTCGCGGCTTCGGTGGCGTACTTGAGCGCCGCCTCGTGCGTGATGTTCGCCGGCTTGCGTTCGCCCGTCGGATGGACTTCCACGAACTCACGCGGCTGCGAGGGATCAAGCACCAGCAGACAACCCTGACGCAAATAGCCCGACACGTTGTGCGTGAACGCCGTCAGTGACAGACCGAGAATGTACCGTCGCAGTGCGAGCGTCTTCTTCTCGTCCTTCCCGGCGAACAACAACCGTAGCGCCGCCAGTCCCAGCGTCGCATCCCGCCGCACCCCACCATCGGCGATCACGCCACCATGCGTGCCTGTCGCCGGCACATGGATGAAACCCCGTTCGGAATACGCGTCCTTCGTCGCCTTATCCGCCGGCTCCGCGAGCAATTTTTCGTTGACATACTCGGTCGCCGGATTGAACTGAGCCGATCGCTTCAACTCACGCACGTTGAACGCACGAATCGTCGAGGCGACCACGCGCGGAAGTTTCGCCTGCGTGTCGCGCGAATCCCACACACCGAAGACCAGCGATGTCGGGGCGATCTTCGCCAACGGTTCGGCGTCTCCTTTCAACACCGCTTTGAACGCATCCTGCAACGGCTGCTGCAGCGCGGAACAGCGGACGAGGGCATCGCCTGCACGATGCCCGGCTTCGAGGATGCTGACTTCTTTTTCCCCGGCCTTCACCGCGATCTGCGGAATCAGATGCCGGTATTTTTCCTCCAGGAAGATCGGTTCGATTCGGTTGGCCTGCGAACCGATGCTGTCGACAAGGCAGACCGACTTTCCGGTTGCGTCGGTATCGATGTTGTAACCGCCTTCGAAGCCATCCCCCGACGCGTACGTCGCCGGAAAGAGTACACCGTCGGCTCCTTCCACGGGCATCAGGGCTTCGCGAATCACCAGCGCGGCCGGACCCTCATGGGTCAGATAATGATCGAACTTTGTTAGTTCAGACATGGGCATCTCCGGTTAAGGGAATGGCGGGTAGGAAACTTTTCAGGTACTTCGTGCGATACAGCAGGCGGAACTCGAACATGCGGGACGACGGCAGCGGCAACTGGAGACAG
>DASRYX010000311.1:0-3478 GCA_035686985.1 Planctomycetaceae bacterium
TTCGTCTTCGATAAGCTTCCAGACTTCCTGGCCTGTCTCGCGGTCGGCCAATTCCGCATACCGCTGCGCGATCCCCAAATCGGCTTTCGCCAGCGCAAGAATGGCGTTATCAATCACGGCCTGAAACAGCGGCCACCGGTCGTACATGTCCTGAAGCAATCCCCAGTCGTCATGGCGCGACTGCACATCATCCCAGAGCGCAGTCCCGAGACCGTACCACGCGGGAATGAATTGCCGGCTCTGCGTCCACGCGAAGGTCCAGGGAATCGCGCGCAGGTCGGACAGCGACTTGCGTTCCCGTCGTCGCGACGGTCGTGATCCGATCGGCAGACGTTCGATCTCGGAGATCGGCGTCGCCTGATCGAAATAGGCAAGGAAGCCCGGATGTTCGACAAGCTTGCGGTAGTGCCGGTACGACTGCTCCGCAAGATGGTCCATCAGGTCCCGCCACTGATGAGGCGCCGCTTGGTCCGGTCGATTGGAGACCAGCAATGTGGCCCACGTCACCTGTTCGAGATGCCGGGCGGCGATGGCCGGATCATCATAGCGCTCGGCGAGGACTTCTCCCTGTTCGGTCATCCGCAGGGCACCGCCGACGGACTTCGGTGGCAACGACATGATCGCCCGCGCGGCAGGTCCGCCACCGCGACCGAGCGCACCGCCGCGACCGTGGAAGACGACCAGCCTCACGTTGTTCTTGGCCGCGACATCGGCGAGACGGTCCTGCACCCGAAACAGTCCCCACGAAGCGGCGAGATATCCACCGTCTTTCGTGCTGTCGGAGTAGCCCACCATCACCACCTGCTCGGGCTGTCCCACAACGCTGCTGGCCAAATAGGTCTGATACTCCGGAATTTTCAGCAGCGCATCGAGAATCTCGGGCCCGTTCCGCAGGTCATCGATGGTCTCGAAGAGCGGCACGATCGGCAAATAAGTGACCGGCCGACTGCCATCGCTCGGTGTCGCCTTCCACGCCCATTGCCACAGCCACCACACCGCGAGGATGTCGCTCGGCTTGTGTGTCATGCTGATGACATGCCCGCCCAGCCGCGAGACGCCGTGTGAGCGAACAATCCGGACCAGCAGCTTGAACAGCGACAGCGTTTCCCGCGCCTGGTCGGACAATCCCGACTGTAGCTCACTTCCGGCTGTCGGTGGGGTCAGCAGGAGTGCTTGCCGAGCGGCTTCATCGGCTTCTGCATAGTTGGGACATTGCCCGGTCCGCTGAAAAATCTCGGTCAGCACATCGACATGCACGCGGGAGTCCTGCCGGACATCGAGCGCGGCGAACTGCAGCCCGAAGGTTGCGATCTGGTCGATCCACGTCTCGATGTGCGTGGCGACGATCCGCTCACCATGATGCGTCCGGATGCTGTCCGCGAGCTTCTCCACATCCGCGGCGAGTTCGGTACCCGTCCGGTACCCAACCCCTTCGGCGAGCGTCCCCCCGGCGGCCGCCAGCGTCGCTTCCAAGCGAACCTCGATGATCTTCAACCAGCGCCGATAAACTTCGACCTCCGCGATCGAACCGACCGCAGCCCGCATCCCGGACGATTTCTGCAACACAGCGTCCAAAGCCTGGTGGAACACCGGGTCGACTTCAATCTGCCGTTCGGACATCACCAGCAATTGGGACAGCCGACGACAGACACCGAGATGCCGTTCGACGGCGCTGCGACGCAACAACTCGAGCGCCTGTCCGGTGACATCATGCGTGACGAAGGGGTTTCCATCGCGATCGCCGCCAATCCAGGAACCGAACACGATGAATGCGGGGATGCGAAACGTGGTCTCGGGATAAGCGGCGACAAGTGCCCGGCGAAGATCACGCCGTAACGACGGCAATACTTCCCACAATCCATCGAAGAAGAACAATCCGCGTTCGACTTCGTTCATCACGGTGGGACGCTGCGGACGAATGGAATCGACCTGCCACAACAGCGTCAGATCGGTGAGGAGTCGATCATTGAACTCGGCCTGCTCACGCGGCAACAGGTCCGATCGGTGGACTTCCTGCAGGGATTGTCGGAGCTGTCGCAGAATGCGGCGGGTGGTCCGGCGTTTGGCTTCGGTCGGGTGCGCTGTGAAAACGAGTTCGATACGCAGCTTGCTGATGGCGTGCTGCATGTCGTCCGCGGACATCCCTGCGGCGTGCAGCTGACGGACTGCGTCGCCGATCGATTCCGGCCGCGTCTGTTCGCCGGCAGTGCGTTCCCGTTCCCGCAGCACGCGCACGCGTTCCAGATCCTCGGCGAGATTCGCCAGATCGAACGACACACTCAGAGCACGGACCGCGACCGCGATTTCCTCTTCGTCGAGATCACGGATCCGCTGGGCGAGCCGTTCACCCGAATTCGGCAAGCCGACCCGTCGTTCCTTGGCGAGCTGACGAATCTGCTTCAGGAGCTGCGCGAGCTGACTTCCGGCCTGCTCGACGAGGACGTCTTCCAGCAGCGAATTGAGCATTTCCACATCATGGCGCAGAACCGCGGGAGCATTCATATCGGATTTTTCTTCAGCGATGACAACGGATGACAGCCTGCTATCGTAGCCGATCGCGTACCGATTCCGAGGTTTCCGCGACGAGAATCACTGTTTCACTGCGGTCAACACGGCGATGACCATTGATGTAACGACCTTCCGCGCACAGGCGTGCACAGAATGCTCGCAAAGCCGCTGGAAATCTGTGCAATTGGCCACCAGCCGCAGGCCGGAGGTGGCCGAGCCGTCGTCAGCCGATTACAACTCGTATAAGAACGCGGGTTTAGCGGTCGAGTTTGGCGGAGCAACGAATGGACGGCGAATACGAAGTGCTGGTGATTGGCACCGGCCCCGGCGGCGAAGGGGCCGCCATGCAGGCAGTCAAGCACGGCCGTACCGTGGCGGTCATCGAGCGCGATCCGCTGATCGGCGGTAGTTGCACGCATCGCGGAACGATTCCCAGCAAAGCCCTGCGCTACGCCATCTTCCAGGTGAACGAAGCTAACTCGAACCCGTTGTTTCGTGAGAAGGGGTTGTCGATCGACCTTCCCCTGTCCGAAATCCGCCGGCGTGCCAAGAACGTGATCGACCAGCAGGTGCGACTCCGGACGACGTTCTACGATCGCAATGATGTGCCGGTGTTCCATGGACAGGCGAAGTTCATTGATGAGCATTCGGTCGAAGTGCTGCAGCCCGACGGGGGGCGCAACGTGCTCCGCGGCCAACATCTGGTCATCGCGACTGGTGCGCGACCGTATCGGCCGCCGCACGTCGATTTCAGCCACCCGCGGATCTTCGATAGCGACACGATTCTGCAATGCGATCACGACATCAAGTGCATCTCGATTTTCGGCGCCGGCGTCATCGGCTGCGAATACGCGTCGATGTTTCGCAATCTTGAGATGAAGGTCAACCTGATCAACAACCGTGATCGCCTGCTCGATTTTCTCGATGAAGAGATTGTCGACGCCTTGAGTTATCACCTGCGCGAACGCGG
>DASRYX010000312.1:0-17053 GCA_035686985.1 Planctomycetaceae bacterium
TGTCACCAGCGACGTGCTGATCCCGCGGCCGGAGACCGAAACGCTGGTGATGGAAGCGCTCGGCGTGGTGAAGCCGCTGCCCGAGTCGAACGTGCTGGATCTGTGCACCGGTTCGGGCTGCGTGGCGATTGCGATTGCCAAAAATGCGCCGACCGCCCGCCTCACCGCGACCGACATCAGCCCCGGTGCCATCGCAATCGCCACTGAAAACGCGACCAGGCACCAGGTGAGCCAGCGGGTGGCGTTCTTCACCGGCGATCTGTTCGCCGCGTTGCCAGAAGACTCGGTCTTTGACGTTATCGTCAGCAACCCGCCGTACATTCCCTCCGCGGAAATCGCCACGCTCGACGCTGATGTGCAGCAGTATGAACCACGCCTCGCGCTCGATGGCGGCAACGACGGACTTGATGTCATCCGGCGCATCTTCACGGACGCAAAGTCACGTCTCAAGCCCGGCGGCTGGCTGATGTTCGAGTTCACCCCCGAGCAAGCTGCGGCGGTGCTGGCGCTCGCGCAGTCAAGCGGCTACAGCGATGCCACGATCGTGAAAGACACCGCGCAGCAGCCACGTTTTCTACGAGCACGGCGATCTTTGTGAGCGGCACGGCGCTAGCCGCCGGTGTCTTGGTCTCAAATTCACCGGCGGCTAGCGCCGTGCCGCTCAGGGAGAAACGCCATCAGTCCGCGCGGAACTGGTCGGTCAGCGGGCCGTCGCCAGCCGTGCGGGTGACGCCGCGGTCGGGGTTCGCGGCGAGATGTTCCAGAATCTTGTAGACGTGTTCTACCTGATCGGGCTCACCGATCGCCCCGGCGAGTTGTCCCGCGGTTTGTTCTGTGGCAGCCGTTTTCAGCGCGGTCACCACGGCGGTCTGCAACTTGAGCACGGATGCGGCCGCTTTCTTGCCGGCTTCGACGCCCGGCTGATGGTACGCGTTGATGTCGACCATCTCAGCATAGAGCCCCACGGCCCGTTCATAGAGCGCGATCAACGCCCCGACGGTCTTGCCATTCACTTCGTCCACCGTGATCGTGATCGAGTCACGGTTCTTCTCGGCGAGAGCCGCCCGAGTCCCGAGGAACAGTCCCTGCAGATAATCCCCCGTCGTGATGCCCGGGCCGACATCGATGGATGATCCGGCTCGATCGTGGAGTACCTGGATGAACGTCGCAAAAAAGTTCGGGATACCGTCACGCAACTGCTGCACGTAGGCGTGCTGGTCGGTGCTCCCATTGTTGCCGTAGACGGCGATACCCTGTTCGACCACCTGCTGCTTGCGGTCGAACTCCTTGCCGAGCGATTCCATGACGAGCTGTTGCAGATACTTGCTGAAGAGCGCGAGGCGATCTTTGTACGGCAGGATCACCATGTCTTTGAGCCCCTTGCCGCCGCCGATGTGGTACCACATCAGCGCGAGCATCGCCGCCGGGTTTTGGCGGGCATCCTCGCGACGGGTGAGGAGATCCATCGCCGCAGCGCCGTCCAACAAATCCTGCACATTGAGTCCCTGTAACGCCGCCGGAACCAGCCCCACGGCTGACAGCACCGACGTGCGGCCGCCGACCCAGTCCCACATTGGGAAGGTTTTCAGCCAGCCTTCCTGCACCGCGGTTTTATGTAATGCGCTGCCATCCTGTGTCACGGCGACAGCGTGTGGCGCGAACTCAATCCCTGCGGCCCGATACGCCGCCTGGATCTCGAGCATCCCGTTACGTGTCTCCGGAGTGCCGCCGGACTTCGACACCACGACAGTCAGCGTGCGGCCGAGTTGTCCCTGCAACTGCGCGAGGACGAGATCAATCCCATCGGGATCGGTGTTGTCGACGAAATGCATGGTCAGCGGATCGTTCGCCGTTCCCAGGGCCTGGGCAACGAACTGCGGTCCGAGAGCTGAACCACCGATGCCGACGTGCAGCACATGCGCGATCGGCCCGGTCTTCCCGACAATCTTCTGCTGGTGAACGTCGGCGGCGAAGTCGCGCACGGAGGCTTGGGTCACGCGGATTTCCTGCGTGATCGCCGGCGTCGGCGCGAGGTCTGGTGAGCGCAGCCAGTAGTGCCCGACCATGCGGTTTTCATCGGGGTTCGCAATCGACCCGGCTTCAAGCTGCTGCATCGCGGTGAGGGCCTGCGTCATCTTCGGCCACAGCGGCGTCAGGTCGCGATCCTGAAACCGCACCCGGCTGACATCCAGTGCGAAACCGAGCGCCCGGTCGGCGATCCGCGTCTGACAATACCGCTGCCACCATTCCTGTGCTGTCGCCATGGGTTCTCCTCTTTGATTGTGTTCGCCTCAGAATACCCTCGCGGCGTGAAAAACGGGATTGAGTTTGCCACCGGAGTCGCGTCTACTGAAAAGCCCCCCCAACGAGCCCGGAGCGCAAGCGACGGGTTTCCTCTAGCCTCCGACGAGCAATCAGACCCGGCGCTTGCGCTTCAGGCTTGTGACAGGACTTACGCATGTTGCGATGGATCGTTTCACTGATCGTGCTGCTCACCGCCTGTGCGGGATGGGCCGCCGACACGAAATCCAAGTCGGCGGCGAAGAACAAGAAGGCGATCCCCGTCGAATCCGGGCCGCGGGACTACACCTCGCGCAACTTTCTGCTGCACACCGATCTGTCGGCCGAAGAAGCGAAAGAACTGCTGCAGCGTCTCGAAACGATGATCGCCCAGGTTGGCAAGTACTGGGGCAAGCCGAACTCGCAGACGATTGAAATGTACGTCGCGAAGGACATTCGTTCGTGGCCTGAAGGCTTCTTCCCACCGGGGGCCATTGACAGCCTGACCACCGGGGGCGGGTTGACCATGAGTCAGACCCGCTCCATGGTCAACACGGTGACGGGTCGAAAGGTTGCCAATCTCGCGAGCAAGTCGGTTGTGTACGCCGTTGCTGATCGAGGCACACCGCAGCACGAAGCGGTCCATGCCTACTGCGCCCAGTCGTTCGGCACCACCGGTCCGACGTGGTTCGCGGAGGGCATCGCCGAACTGGGGCATTACTGGCGTGATAAAGATGTCAGTGTGCAGATTCATCCCGAGGTATTGAAGTATCTGCAGAACAACGAGCCAAAGTCGCTGTCCGAGATCGTTGACTCCCGTGAGCGGACCGGTGACAGCTGGCAGAACTACGCCTACCGCTGGGCGCTGTGCCATCTTCTCGCGTTCAATCCGAATTACGCCGACCGTTTCCGGCCGCTCGGCTTGCAGATTCTCGCGGAACAGGGTGCGACGTTTCACAGTGTCTACGGACCGATGGCCCCGGAGATCGCGTTCGAGTACCGGTTCTTCCTCGATCACATGGACAACGGCTTCCGTGTCGACTTGTGCCGCTGGGACTGGAAGACGAAAGCCGTGGGTCTCCGGGGTGCGGCGACGGTGCAATCAAAGATTGAAGCCGCACGGGGCTGGCAATCGTCGCGATTACTGGCGAAGGAAGGCCAATCGTACGAGTTGACTGCGACCGGCGAATGGGCTCTCGAAAAGGACGGCGAGAAACTGACGGCCGAAGGTGAGACCAGTGGCAAAGGAAAGCTCATTGGTGTTTTGTTCAACGACTACAAACTGTCGGAACCATTCCCGCTGGGCAGCACAACGCGCTGGACCGCCCCGTCGGACGGCACGCTCTTCGTCCGCTGTGAAGACGAGTGGAGCAGTCTCGGCGACAACACCGGCGTCATCACGCTGAAAATCAAAGCCGCGGAGTGACTTTGTGTAGGTCAGGCTGTGCCTGACTTATCTCTGTGCTGTCGCAATGAAAAGAAGTCAGGCACAGCCTGACCTACGGCCGCTGCAGGCGTTCCAGGCATTCCTTCGCGGCGACGGTGGGGTGTGCCTCGGGGTGACCGGTCGCCATGTCTTCCAGAATCGCCACCGCTTCGGGAGTGCCGAAGTGTTCCAGCAATGAGATCGCGCGGAGGGCTCGCGTCCACTTCTTTTTGGGATTACCCCAGCCCTGATTCTTTAGTCGCTCGATTTTATGCTCGGCCCACCATGAGCCACCCGACACGAAATTGTAGGCATCGTCACCGATCTTGCGGAGCGTCACATCTTCATTCATCAACGTCCCCGCTTGTCGTCCGCTGAGAATTTCCACGAGTCGTTGGCGGACCGGGGTCGCCTGCACGATGTCCATCAAGGTGGAGAGATCGAGCGCCAATCGCGGATCGAAGTATTCGAGTTCCTCGAATGCCGGCTTCCAGATTTTTTCGTCGTCGTTGGAGAGCTGCACGATCAGCTCTTTCATCCGGTCGCCGGTCAGCTTCAGCGGTTTGAGCTGTCCGCGGAGGAGGGCCATCGTCGCAATCCGATCGCGCGACAGTTGCAGCAAGGCCCGCGTCGACTCCGGCTCGTCTTTCTCCAGGTCGCGCCACGCCGTCATCACGACGGATTCTTTTTCGGCCGGCTCGTCAGCGAGCAGTGGGCTCGCGAGCATGGCCAAAAACACCGAAACAGTCATGGTGGAGGAATAGAGCATGATCGCGCTCCGGTGAGAAAGGACGAGCGCGCGATCATAACCCTCGACGTTGACTCGTTCCAGACATTGCGACTCAGCGCAAAAAAAGACCCACGGTTAAGAAACCGTGGGCTTCCGGGTTTGTTTTATCATCACGCGGCCGGGGCGGCTTCGATCTTCAGGCACTTGCCGATCGCCCGCACGGCTTGCCGCAGGCGCTGGCTGTTTTCCACGATCGCGAGCCGCAGGAAGCCTTCGCCTTCTTCACCGAATCCGCGGCCGGGGCTGACGGCGACGCCCGCCTCTTCCATCAGCTTCATCGCGAAATCAATAGAGCCCATCTGCGCCCACGGTTCGGGAATCTTCGCCCAGACGAACATGCCGGCTTTGGGCTTTTCGACATCCCAGCCGATGCGATTCAATCCTTCGACGAGCACGTCACGGCGCTCCTGATATTCAAGAGCAATCGCTTCGACTGCGGGTTCGCAATGCCGCATGGCGACGATGGCGGCGATCTGAATCGCCTGGAAGATGCCGTAGTCGTAGTAGCCTTTGATGGTCGCGAGAGCCCGGACCATTTCGCGGTTGCCGACGCAGAAGCCGATTCGCCAGCCGGCCATGCTGAAGCCTTTCGACATGGTCGTCGTTTCGACGCCCACATCAATCGCGCCGGGGCTGGAGAGGAAACTCGGAGCCTGATAACCGTCGTAGCAGATATCCGCGTAAGCGAAGTCGCTGATGACGAGGAACTTGTACTTCTTCGCGAGGCGAACGAGTTCGTCGTAGAAATCCTGGCCGATGCAGACGCCCGACGGATTGTGCGGGAAGTTGACGACCACGAGCTTCGGCTTCGGGAAGAGATGCTCACAGGTGTAGGCGATGTTTTCGAGGAACTTGTACGGCTCGCGGACATCGAGGGCGATCACATTCCCGGAGGCGAGCATCACCGAATACGCGTGAATGGGAAACGTCGGCGCGGGGACAATCGCGGTGTCGCCGGGGCCCATCAGCGCCAGGCACATGTGGCTGAAACCCTCTTTCGAACCGAGACACGCGATGACTTCGTTCTCGGGATTCAACCGGACGCCGTATTTGCGGAAGTACCGCGCGGAAACTTCCTTGCGCAGGTTCTCGATGCCGTTGGCGACCGAGTAGCGGTGATTCTTCGGGTCGAGCAGCGCTTCTTTCATCTTCTCGACGATGAGCGGGTCCGGGGCGTCCGTCGGGTTGCCCATGCCGAGGTCGATGACATCAACCCCTTGCTGCCGCTTCTGATATTTCAGTTTGTTGATGCGGCCGAAGAGGTACGGGGGCAGCCGTTTGAGCCGGTCGGCGACCGGAATGGTGAACGGCGTATCAGCCAGCGGTGTTTCGGATTCGTTGCGCATAGTCTTCAATCACAAGCAGTTCGGGCAAGGGACCGCGATCCGGAGCGGATGGAGCGGCAACGTGATTTTAGCGGACACGGAAAAAGGCGCAAAGTTCGGATTACTTCGGAAGAGACCCAGGGATCGGAATCCCTGGGCTTCTGGGTCATACTTCGATCCCGCGGTTTTTCAGTTGGTACCGCAGGGCGATGTCATCGATGAAGGCTTCCGCCTGCAGACCGTACTCGCGGCCGGTGCGGATGTAATCGGCGATGTCATCGGTGTAGAACGAGTTTTCCGGCGGGCATTGCAGCAATGGCAGCAACGCCTGAAAGATCCCTGGTTCGGGTTTGATCGCCCCGGCTTTGTAGGAGACCACGTGGTCGTCAAGCTTCTGCAGGATCGGCCAGCGTTCCCAGATGAAATCGAAGTGCCAGACCGACGTGTTCGACAACAGCACCAGTCGCCGACCCTGATCTTTCAACGCATCGAGGATCGCGAGCATCGGTTCGTTGAGTGTGAAGATGTCCGCGTAAGCATTGGACAGTGCGTTCAACTTGAACGATTGCCCCACAGCGCGCGACAGCCGGTCGCATAGCTCTTCGGGATTGAGGAACCCGCGCTCGAAGTCGGCGTTCAGGCCGGATTCCAGGAGCACTACCCGGATCTGGGCCGCCGATTGCCCGCACAACGCACCGATCTGGGCACACATCCGCTCGTGGCTGAAGTGCACAAGGACGTTGCCCATGTCGAAGACGATTGTGTGGAGGTGTGTGGTGGGCATTTGAATTGACTTGTAAACGAAGAGACCCAGGGTTAAGAAACCCTGGGCTTCGTGTGTGATTGTTGTTCACACTGTCAGTTACTGCGGTTGAGCGGGGCCAGCACAGCGGATCAGGTGATCGTGGTCGATGTAGACGACTTGCGTGGTTTCATCCATGTGCTTGAAGGGGACCGGCCAGTCGCTGCGCATCGTCTTGTCATAGTAGACGGTGCACTTGTAGTGGCAGTGATGCAGCCGGGCCGGGCCGACCATCGGGTAGAAGCGGCATTCATCGAGGCGGTCAACGATCGGTTCCACCACGATGCGGACGTTGTTGCGGGACGTTTCCGCGAGGAAGGTCCATCCGCCGCTGGTTTCATCCGGCAGCGCCCGCATGACTTCGTCCTGCGACGGCGGGTCCATGCAGTACAGCGGAGCGTTTTCGCCTTCCACCGGATCGAGGATCGGCACCTTGGCGTACCGTTCTTCGTCGATGTAGGTGTCTTCAATCAGCTGGCTGTAATACGGGCTCACCGGAATCACCGGCGTGGCCCCAAACAGTCCGGAGATGATGAACTCCACACCAATGAAGTGGATGATGGTGGCACACCCACAGTTGGTCAGCGTAAACGTGCCGATGCCGACCAGCAACGCGAGGCGTTTGAGGAGTGAACCGGGCTTAATCATCGTTCCTCTCCGGGGGGTAACCGCGGGGTTCGCATTGAGGGGTGGTCGACTGTGGCGAGCCTGCGGCGCGTTCCATCAGCCTGTACGGTACTTATCGAACCTGGAAGCGGGCGGACTTGCGGGATTTTTCGGGTTTTATCGAATGTAGGGGTGGTATGCCCCACGCGGCGCATCGCAACTTGAAGACGGGTTCGAACTGGTCCCTTCTCCACCACCTTGGGGGAGAAGGTGCCGAAGGCGGATGAGGGGGATGTCATCGATGCGCGTGTGATTTCTCGGCCCCCTCACCCTGGCCCTCTCCCTCGAGGGAGAGGGGACCGGAGGAGAGGAAATCTTGGGCTTCCCCTGGAAATGACAGCGTCTCCCGTCGTCGCGAAGGACCACGGGAGACGGTTTGCCATTCAGGTTTGCGACCGCGTCAAGACGCCATCGCGGGCATGGTCAGCAGAGTCGGTCGACCCGCGCGGGCCGCTGGTGATCAGCGGCCCGGGACGGTCTCCCCACGGCTTACCAGTTCTTCGGGCTGAGGAACCACCACCACTTGTCGGTCCGTTGACGGAACTGGAGGTTCCACTGTCCGTCATCCCACCGCAGCGTGGCGTCACGCCAGTCGAGCGGCACTTGCGGATACGGATAGAACGGCCCGATGTACGGGTAGGCGCTCGCACTGTATTGCTGCGGATAAGTCACCGCGGCGGAGTTTGGATACTGGGCATAGCTCGGCCAGGCATAATCCGGCAGGCTCGGTCCGTTGTACATCGGACCGCCGTGACCGTAGCCACCGTGAGCATAACCGCCCGTCGGTTGGACCGGTCCCGGACCCATCGCACCCTGATAAGCCGCCGGATGAACCGGGCCTTGCGGGCCCATCATCTGACCTTGCGGTCCCGGCCCCATCATCGGGCCTTGAGGACCGGGGCCCATCATCGGGCCGCCTTGCGGACCTTGGGGACCCATCTGGCCGGGGTGACCGGCGTACTGAGCCGGCATTGCCTGCCGTTGCGGTTCCTGCGTCGTGCGGAGCTGATTCTGGACGCCTTGCACGCCCGGAATCTGCTGCACCACCCGTTCGGCGGTGACACGCTGCTGCATCGTCGGCACGCTGCCGCCGAGCATCGCGACGCCGTTCTGATAACGGATCTCGATGTCGTAGCCGTCCAGATTCGCCGCCGTCAACGCGGCCGCGATTTCTTCGGCCATCGCCTGGTTGGCGTTCCCCGCGGCGGGGGTCACGGCTTCCGTCGGTGACGGCACAGCCGGTTCGAAGTTGACCTGCTTGACGCGGTCCGCTTTCGGTCCACCGGCCGTGTGGGCGGCCTGCTGGATGCCGCCGGCGGGCTGACCGCCGAGGCGTTCCGAAGCCGACGGTTTCGGCGTCAGCACCATCTGGTTGTCGACGCGATCGACCCCCTTCAGTTTGCTGACGACTTGCGTCGCCTTGGTTTTCTGAGCGGGATCGGAGACGCGGCCGGTCAGGGTCGCGACGCCGTTCTTGTATTCGATACCAATGTCGTACCCTTGCAGCTTGGCATTCCGCAGGGCGACGGCGATGTCGTCGGCCACCTGCTGGTTATTCGCCTTGCCCTGGGTCTTACCGGTCGGTGCCGGGCTGCTCGCCTTGTCCCCGTTCTCGGTGCGGGACCACGGGGCGGCGAAGCCCAGGCCGGGCGTGGCGGCCATTAAGCCGAGCACTAACGCCCATTTCCCGTACTTTCGCATGAACTGGTCTCCCTTCCCTAACTTCGCTGACCGTGTCCGTAACCTTTGGGGAGGCTTGGCGGTTCCTGATCGGCTCGGAGAATGGCATCCGATGCGACCGGGTGACCGCGAAGTTCGGCCGAAACTGCCTGTTTCGTTGCCGGTCCTCGCCAATCGGTGGACGGCGGAACAATCCGAACCGTCCGCGAAGCGCGTAACACTTCGCTGTGTCTATTCATCGGTCAGGAAGGTCCGATCGCACAAACTTTTCCGGTTACTCCGAAAATTTGCGACGTAACGGCTGGAACGCCCGCTCCTGCGGACGCGCATTAATAAGGACGCGTTTAGCCGCGACCCGCAGGGGAGCGCTTCACGGAAAACACATCAATCGTCGCGAATCCCCGAAGAGCGCTCCCCTGTGGGTCGCGGCTAAACGACGAAGTCATCCCCCGTCCGCGGAAAGGCGTTCGCGACGCGGGTCGCGGAGTTCACATACCGTGGCGTAGCCGAACCAGAGCGTGGTCACAACGCTGAGCAACACCGTCGCCGCTCCGTGGAGAAACCAGCCGTTCCCGCGGGGCAGCACCTTGTCAATCAGGATCATGGTCGGGATGTAAGTCCCCATAATCACAAAGAAGCCGCCGAACGTGCGCAGCATCGGCCATCCGCCGCCGATCAGATTCTGCGGAATCGCCGAGCCGTACAGCACCAGCGTGGCGAACGGCAGACTGAACAGCATCAGGAATGGCAGGCCGTAAATCACCATTTGCCAGGCGTAGGTCATCAGCCCCAGTGTGCATACCAATCCCAGCGGCAGCAGCGAGGGTGAGAACCGGGCGGCGAACGCCAGCAGTTTGTGCCACAGGATCTGCCCCACCGTGTCCGGCGTGATCCGTACGATCGGCCACATGCGGTCCTGAAATTCCACCGCGAGAATCTGGCCGACGTCCACCATCATCCAGATGAACCAGCCGAGCATCGTCAGAAAAATCACGGGTTCCACCGAGCGATTCGCCATTCCGTAGCCGAATCCGACCAGCACCATCGCCGAGAGCGCCGCGGCGACTCCCAGCCGAATCTGCCAGAACAGCCAGCTCCCGCCGCTGACGTGAAAGTCTTTCCAAAACCACGGGTCCCTGCCGCAGCGGGGGCGATCCGGGGCGCGTTCTCCGCGAAATTGCGGGCGTTCCACCACCGGCGCCGACTGTTCTGTCTTCAGTTTCACAGCGCGGGGCAGCGTGTGTTCGCCCTCTTTGGAGCCGATTTCCACGGCGGCGCGCCAGCGGCCGCGCAGGACAATGACGCTCAACCGGCCCGCCAGCAGACCGAAGACCACATGCACGCCGAGCCGCAAGAACTCGGCGGTCGTCCATCCCCAAGGCGGCTGAAACGACCGCATCGGCCACCATGCCCACGGCGAGTTCATCAGCCACAACACCCGCCCGACAATCACCCACACCACGCCGTAGATGAAGACGAGGATCAGCGTCAGCGACATCCCCTGCATCCGGTCGCGGGCCACTCCCGACCAGAGACACCCGCCCAAGGCCGCCCAACCGGTCATCATCCACCAGACGGCCATCCAGAAAACCGCCACCGCGCCGACATGCGACCACCGCACGCCGCCCATCATCATGACGTAAACCAGCAGCGGCGTGTGTAATACAGGAATCATGAGCGCCGGCAACGCCGTGCTCCAGACCCGTGCCCGCCAGAGCGCGAGCGGACTCTGCCCCGTCATCATCATCAGGGGCAAATCGTCATCGGCGGTCGCCGCGCGGAGGGCGAACGGGATGCTCATTCCCAGCACGATGAACAGGTCCAGCGTGACCGAAAACGTCAGGGCCGGAAGCAGCTTTGCCCCGAGTGCCGTCCCACCCCATGGCGCGACCGCAAAGTAAGTCCCCATCAGCACAAGCATCGATAATACGAGCGATAGCGCGCCGGTCAGAGAGATAAAGAGTCGCAGCGCTTCGTGTCGGACGCCGCACCAGAACAGCTCGACCGGAAACACCGGCCGCCAGAACTGCTCCGCTGTCTGCGTGGAACCCATCACGTCGCCACAGTCGAAAGGAGGACCGGTTTCGCCGCCGTGATCAGCCTAGCAAAGCCGCTGGCCAAAACCACCAGCGGCGGAGTGATGCCCATTCCATGAGCCGGGTTCCTCGGCATCGCCACCGGCGACTTCACCGTTGAAACGGGTAAAGAATATTAGTCGTGAAAATGTGAAATTCGCGGGGCGCTGTGCCGAACTCACCTTGAAGAGTCGTGCACGGCTCGTAAGAATAACCGCTTGTGTATGCGTTCTAGCACACAAAAAGCCCGTTCGGGCATGTCATTTCTCTATCATCTTCGGGAGAGGCATTATGTCCAAGCGTCGAGGGTTTACGCTCATCGAGCTGTTGGTCGTGATCGCGATCATCGCGATTCTGATCGCTCTGCTGCTGCCCGCGGTTCAACAGGCGCGCGAAGCCGCCCGTCGGACGCAATGCCGGAACAATCTCAAACAGATCGGCCTGGCACTCCACAACTACCATGACAACTTCAACACACTCCCGCTCGGATCGCGAAACGCGATCGGCGCGATCGGCAATGATTGGGGTCAATCGTGGTGGGTCGGCGTGTTGCCTTATATCGATCAGGGACCGTTGTTCAACGGTTACACGCAAGTCGGCGACAACACTGGCTACGTGCTGAATGCGAACTATCTGAATGGCAAGGGCTTCGCGGCACGGCTGTGCCCTTCAAGTCCGATGGGTGAATTCGAGTGGACGCCTCACAACGGTCCGGGCAACCCCGGAGTGGCCGTCACGCATTACACGGGGATCGCCGGAGCCTATCCGGATTACTCAAACGCTGCGAGAAACTTTGATACCGCTGGTGTCGGTGGTGAACCGGTCGGCATCAATGGCACGGGCGGCGTCTTGTTCTTCAACAGCCGCATTCGCATCGGCGATATCTCGGATGGAACGACGAACCAGTTAATGGTTGGCGAACAGTCGGACTGGTTGATCGAAACCGCGACCGGACAAAAACGGATTGCCATTCACTCCTGGCCGCACGGGATGTTCATGGGGAGTCCCGGCCCCAATTACTGGCGCATGTTCAATACCGCGACCTTGCGATACCGTCCGAATTACAAACAGGCCGAAGGGGGCCATAATTGTCACTGCTGTGCGGCAACGGGTGTGTGCGGCAATGCAGGGAACAATAACCCGATCCAGTCCGCTCATGCGGGCGGTGTTCATTGCCTGCTTGCGGATGGGTCCGTCAAATTCTATAGCGAAAACATGAACCTCGAGACCTGGCTGCGTCTCGCACTGCGCGACGACGGCAAGCCACTCGAACATTAGAGCGAACCGCGTTTCGTCATGGTTCAAGTGCGGCAGGCGACTCCCTCTCGAGAGCCGCCTGCCGCTGTGTCAGTTGAGATTGATTGCGGAGTGATCGGATGAAGCTTTCTGTGACCGGGCTTGTTCTTGGATGTTGTCTGGCTGCCGTGACGAGCGGCTGCAGCAAAGGGGGACTCAATACCCCCACGGGCACGGTCTCCGGTAAAGTCACTGTGAACGGGCAGCCATTGACGGAGGGCACCATCACGTTCTTTGGCGAGAACAACGGCGACACCGGTGCCGCGGTTCTGAATTCCGATGGAACCTACGCCCTGAAATACGGCACGGGTTTCAGCGTTCCGGCCGGAGATTACCGCGTGTCCGTCAACGCCGGTCCTCCCGCCAGCTCGGCACCGGCCGATCCGAAAGCCCTGATGGCCACGGTCAAAGTGCCGGACGGGGGGAAGCCGAAAAAGGTGATCGCCGACAAATACCGTGATCCGAAAACCAGTACGCTGATCGCGGTCGTCAAACCGGGATCCAACACAGACGTCAATTTCGAACTGAAATCGAACTGATTCTGATCGAACACAGCATCCAATCACCACGCCGACGGAGTTCGTCTCCGGCGGCGTTTTTCGTTGAAAGAGACCGAAGCATCATTCTTCGGCGGGCGGTTCCGGATAATTCCGCCGACCCCAGCGCTCGAACCAGCCGCGATAGATGAGTCCCACGGCGGGGCATGCGATCCCGGCCCCGGCGAGCGCGATGACATCGCGATCGATTTGACCGCGGCGCATCATCAGAATGGTCGCCGCCGCCGCGAACACGAAGAACACCGCCGGCGCAAGCACCAGCGACAGCACGTGCAGCACCGCGAGCGCCCGCACCCACCACGGATACCCCGGCACCCATTCGGTTTCGAGCGGCGGCAGTTCATCATGCGACATCGCGTTGTCACTCCATCGCCATAATGAGATTCTCTCACACGCGAAGCGGTTCGTCACCGGCTGAGTTACACTGACCGACTCGCCCACCGTTTCCCTCAACGGAGATGCCCATGCCTGCCCGCTCCCAACGATCCCTGATCGCGATCGCACTGCTGCTGAGTTCGCTCTTCTGCTCACTGAGCCGAGTGCACGCCGAACCACCCCCGGTGATCGACATCATCACGCTCGGGGATTCGATCACCAAAGGCGTGCGGGGTGGGGTGACGGTGGAAGACACGTTCGCGGCTGGTCTAGAGCGGACGCTCAAAGAGCGCGGCTTCTCAGTGCGCGTCACCAACATCGGCATCGGCGGCGAGCGGACCGATCAGGCGCTTGCACGGCTGGAGAAGGATGTCCTCTCGCGCAAGCCGCAGATCGTCACGATCATGTACGGCACCAACGACAGCTACGTCGACAAGGGCCGGACCGACAGCCGCATTACCGCCGAGGCTTACCGAAAGAACCTCGAAGCGCTTGTGCAGAAGATGCAGGCCGGGGGCATTCGACCGGTGCTGATGACCGAACCGCGCTGGGGTGAGAAAGCCACGTTCAACGGCGCGGGCGAACATCCGAATGTGCGACTGGAACGCTACCTGACGGAATGCCGCACGGTCGCGATGACGCTCAAGGTGCCGCTGGTCGATCACTACGCCCACTGGACGAAGGTGGAAGCGGCCGGCCAGAACCTCGGCGACTGGACCACCGACCAATGCCACCCCAACCCCGCCGGCCACCGTGTGCTGCTGGAAACCATGCTGCCGGTGATCGAGCAACAGGTGCGCGAACTGCGGAAAGAATGAAGTGCTGGCGTGCTACTACTTCGTCCGCGAAGCAGTGGTGATCGTGACGACGAGCGTTCAAAGCCACTGCTTCTCCGCGGACTCCGAAGCAGTGGCACACATTCTCCCTTTTCTCTTGTCTGAATCTGTGTCCCTCTGCGAAATCTGTGGCCCGTCTTTCTGCTCCTATGCCGGGCGTTCGGCGTACGCGCGGAGTTCGTAGAGTCGCGCTTGTTCGTTGCCGTTGGTGGCGGTGATCAGGACGCGCAGAGACTTCAGCGCGACCGGGCGCTCGAAGTCGTGGCGGCGGAGACGCTGGTAGTTGCCGGTGACTTCGGCGAGGATCACGCGGCGGCCGTCGGCGAGGTTGCCGATGAGCTTGTAGTCCCGCACGGTTTCCGGTTGCGGCGCGCGGATCATGTTCTTGTTGTGATTGTCCGCGCTCGTCAGCGTCAGTTCCCGCTGGAAGCCTGTGTCCCAGATGAGTTGCACGTGGCTCACCGTCTGCGGTTCGTCCCAATCAAGTTGCAGCCACACGCTGTCGTCCTTGCGGAGATCGCACATCCAGCGGTGCTTCATTTCGCCGGACATATCGCGCGTGAAACCATCAAAGACGTTCTCCGGCTTGGAATCTTTGTAACTTCCGGACGCGGTGACCTTAGCCTTCGGGGCCAAGTCCAGAGAATCTTCATTGCGACGGTGCTTGATGCTCTGGTCATCACGCAGCAGCGTTTGAATCAGCGTGCCGACCTGCTGTTTGTTCTCCGCGAGTTGCTTCGGGGTGACGCCGGTCTTCACGCATTGCGCCGCGGCGGTTCCGAGAGCCTGACCCATCACCGCACAGGTCGCCATCACGCGCGTCGACGTGAACGCCACGTGACTGCAACTCGCATTGCGGCCGGCCATCATCAGGTTGGAAATGTCTTTGCTGATGAACGACCGCAGCGGAATGTTGTAGACCTCGGGCAGCTTGATCGACGTGAACGGTGGGATTTCCGGGTTGTCGAAGCCGCTGGGCGGATGTTCGTCAAGCGGCCAGCCGCCGATGCAGACCGCGTCATCGAAGTCGCCGTTGAGGCCCATCACGTCCTGTTGCGTGAGGATGTGCTCGCCTTCAATCCGGCGGCTTTCACGCTTGCCGGGGACCATGCCGACCCAGTCCATGCCCCAGTTTTCGGCCCCCTTCACCTCGCCGCTGTTCTTGATGTAATCCCACACGCCGGTGACGATCGACAGCAGTTCGAAGCGGATGCGTTCGTTGTCGCGGATGGTGTCGAGAGCCCCGCCCCATTCGATCCACCAGTAGCCGTATTCCCACCCGCCGACGCCGCGGAACCGCAGATTCTTCTTCTCGATCTTGCGAGCCCATTTCGGCGGCGTGTAGCTGATCGGTTTCCCATAGTCGCGCGACGTGAAGAGGATGCTGCTGCCGAGCGTTTCGCGGGTTGCCTTCTCCCACGCGAGCGGTTCGCCAAACTCAGTGCGGTCTTCGTGACCCCAGCGGATCGTCGCTCCGGCTTCGAGCGCGAGCCGCGCGTCGCCGGTGCAGTCGGCGTAGAGTTTCGACGTGATGCGATAAAGGTGTTCGGTCTTGTCGCAGCGGGCCATCACACGCTGAATTTTCTCGTCACCGACCTCGGCTGCATAGACCGCGGTGTCGAGCAGCAGCGTGATGTTCGGCTCGCTGACGCACTTGTCGTAGAGGAGCAGATCCCACAGTTCCCACGAGCGGTGCGGGTTGTTCGCGGCATCTTCGAGCCGGAGTTCCTCGATGATGCCCCCTTCGCGCCAGCCCGGTCGGCCGGTGTGATTGTTCGCCCCGACGATGTGCATCTTCACTTCGCTGGACGAGTTGCCGCCGAGCCGCGAGCGGTCCTGAATGAGGACCACTTTCGATCCATGCCGCGCCGCCGCCAGCGCCGCACACACGCCAGCCGGTCCACCCCCGGCGACCAGCAGATCGCACTTCAGATCAACGAGCGTCATGTTCGGTTCACCCTTGAACCGCTGTGACGCATCCGGCGGCGCGATGGTGTCAAACGCCGCGCGAATCTCCTCAGGCGTCGCCGCCTCCGCCGCATGCAGCGGCGTGAAGTCGCGGGCATCGACGAACAACGAATACCCCGCCCCCGCTCCGAGACCAGTGAGAAACGAACGACGCGAAACGGGATCAAGCGGCATGATGAAACCTCAGCGGGGGAAATCCGAAAGTCGAAGCGAGAAGCAAGCCGGAATTATAACATCAATACGGGCGGGAACGCCGTTCTCTCTCACCTTGACGGAAGCCTAAGGACCCGGCAGGTTTCTTCGTAGCTCGCTTCGAGGTCGAGCGGCACCGCCTGGTTTTCAGTGAGCCATAGCGGGAGAGTGGGGAGTGGACTACCGACCGTCAGCTCATGCGCCCAGGCTTCCACACGCCAGATGTCGTCGCGATGACGACTACGGCACGTGACAGCGTACAGCAGCGGTGACGCTAGCGGGGAAGCCGCGCCGATCTGCTCAGCGAGCTCACGATACAGGTTCGCGGACCGGATGGTGACCACATCGACAATCGTGACGCACACGCCCTGTCGGAGCAGTGACTCGCATTTCTGCACGAACGCCCGGCGGTTGTTCGGCCGGTCTTTGTTCGCAGGGCTGATGATTTCCACCGCCGCGACCAACCGTCGACCACGACGGAGATCATAAACCAGAACCTCGTACTCCGGCGGAACCGGCAACGCCGTTTCCAATAAGACGGTCGGCTGCACCGAGGTCCAGGAGGCTGTCGTTCCGCCGTCTTCAGCCAGGGAGTCCTGTCTGTCTCCGTGATCCGCCGCATTATCATAGGTGGCAACGTCGATCTCGAACGCCGATCCCAGATGCACGCGCGGTTCGGCGACATAGTGCGGCGGCAACTGCGAGTTCAATTTCTGGACGATCATTGCCGGCCATTGACCGTGAAATCCCTCCCACGACGTCACATCGTCGAGCGGCGGTCGAAA
>DASRYX010000313.1:0-4252 GCA_035686985.1 Planctomycetaceae bacterium
GTTCAATTGTCGTTGCAATTCGTGTTCGGTCGCGGTGTCCAAGGTCACCGTCACCACGCGGACTTGGGGTTGCAGGTACACTAGCGAGATCGAAGCCAGCGGTTGCTGTTGCCAGTCACGAAACGCCCACGCATACAACGCCATCTGCCAGCGGTACGGCGCGATCAAAGCGGCATCTTCCGCGGCGGGATCATACCGGCCCGTCTTGAAATCGAGGAGCTTCCACTCGCCGGTCGCGGTCTGGTAAACGAGATCGCAGGTCCCGGAAATCAGATCGATGGCGGCGCTCTCTTCCACAGGACGGTGGGGATAAACGAACTCGACTTCCCGCAACACCGTGCGAGCTGTCGCGACTTCCTGCATCACCGCGGCTTGGCCGAGCCGTTCCAGCAACCTCGACGCGGTGGCCTGCAGCTCCGGCGTCAGGTCCAGCTGGGCTCGCCGGGCCGCGTGCGCGATGTCCTGCAGCCAGGCATCCGGTTGAGATAAGTCGCATGTTTCCATCACGGCATGAATGAGCACTCCCAACGCTTCGGCGGAAATCGCGGGTGCGTCCTCGGCACGCAATTCCGGGCGGACATGTGTCGCGCCGGGAAACTGCGCCTCCGCGAGTTGTTCGAGCTGACTCACGTTCCACCATCGCGGCGCGGCCTGATCTTCGGTAATCAGTCGCGAGGACTCCGGCCATGCCGCTGGTTCGGCCTGGCTGAACGCCGGGAAGATCTCCGCCAGCGGGATGTGTTCGCGCGGTTGTTCCACGCGCTGAGCCACCGGCGCTGTCTTGTGCGCGAAGACATCGGGGATCGATTCCGGGCCGTCCGGCGAACCGAAACTGCCCAGCAACGCGTCATGCTTGGGCAGACCCGAGTCGAGATGAAATCGCTCGGCGAGCAAGCGCATCCACGGCGATTTCGGTGTGCGGTCTGCATCTGTGCCTGCGGAGAGAATCAGATGATCGGCCGCACGGGTCAGCGCGACGTAAAACAGCCGGAGCGTTTCCTCCTGATCGGCGTCCTGTTCGGCAAGCGTCAGCATCTGCAGACCGAGGTGCGGCCGCTCTTCGCCGAACTCTTTCGGGATCCGCACAAGGGCGCCCCATTCACTGTGCAGATATGCCCCGGCGGCGTGCGACCGGCCGTAGCGGTTGATGTCGGCGACGACCACCACCGGGAACTCCAGACCTTTGGACTGATGCACGGACATCAGCCGGATCACCGCGCCGCTTTCGGGCAACGTCGTCGCGAATTCTTCGTCTGTCTCGGCGAGCACGGACGTCTGCAGACGATGCACGAAATCCCGCAGCGTAAAGGTTTCCGCGCGGTCAAAGGTCGCCGCCTGATCGATCAGCTTGCGAAGATTGGCAACCTTGCGCGAGCCCAGAAACTCAGCGAGGAGCGCCGCATCGTACCCCGTTCGTTCAAGGGCGGCGTTGAGTAACTCGGTGATCGGCAGCCGATCCTTCTGGCTCCGCAGCCACGCGAGAGTTGATCCGGCGAAGCGCACGCGCTCCAGCTGCACCGCGGGCAAACCGGACGGCGGTGCCGCCTGCAATCGCGTCCACCAGTCGCCATCCTCGGGACGCAGCGTCATCAGCGTGTCATCAGTGAAGCCGAAGAACGGCGATCGCAGCACGCCGATCAACGCCACCACATCATCCGGATCATCGAGACAGCGACAGAGATTCAGCAGATCGAAGACTTCCTGCTGCGAGTAAAACGTTTTGCCGCCAACGAGGTAATAATCGAGGCCGTAGGTCCGCAGTGCATTCTCATAGACCGAGACATGCGTCAGCGCGCGGAAGAGAATCACGATGTCGCCCGGTGCGACGCGGCGCAGCTCCTCGCGGCCGGTCTTCTCGTCTTTGGTACGGACACGCGGCGTGGGATCAGCGAGCAGGACCGCGATCCGCCGGGCAATCCAGTCGGCTTCGCGCGCCCGCAATTGTGCGGCGTTGGGATCGTCTTCCTCTTCTACGTCGTCCGTTTCGTCGGGCGATGTCGGCTCGGCGTCCTGATGCGCGAAGAGAAACTCGATCGTCGGCTTCGGCGAGAGCTGCTCCGCATGAAACGGAACCAGCGGCTCGTACTCGGGAAATGTGCGGTGGAATAGAAAGTTGACGAACCGCAGAATTTCCGGCTGACTGCGGAAATTCGTGGTCAGGGACAGCCGCCCCGCGGTCGGCATCTCGTCACGCAGGGCGCGAAAGACTTCCGGATCAGCCCGCCGGAAACGGTAGATGGATTGCTTGTGATCACCGACGAGAAAGAGCTTGCCGCGCTTGAGCGCGGCACCGCACAGCATACGGACAATCTCCGCCTGCACAGGATCGGTGTCCTGAAACTCGTCAACCATCAGCAACCGCAACCCAGCCCCGAGACGGTCGCGGACGGCGGGATGGTCTCGCAGCAGATCCCGCGCACGGAGCAGCAGATCATCGAAATCGAGGGCGGCGTTGGCTTGTTTGCTCTTCTCGTATTCTTCAACCGCATGACGTGTGAGTCGCAGCCCCTGACAGGCGAGTTCCGCGGCGAGGGTGACGTCGTCTTCGCGGATATCGAGCTTGTCGATTACCTGATCGATCTGGGCACGGAAGTCTTTGAAGTGGCCGCTGATCGCGTCATAAATCTCTTCGCTGGGCCACGCCGATTTCCCGCCTCCGCCCTGCACTTTCGCCGCTTCGCGTAACGCTGAGAGCTCGGCGAGCGCGTCGGTCCACGCCACCTCGGGCGTGAGCCGTTCGATCAGCGTGAGGCAACGTTCGCGCATCGCGGCATGCGTCGGGACGTGCTCGGCCAGCAGCTTTCGCATCGCATCGGCACAGGGGGCGTCGCGGCATTTGCGGGCGAGTTGCGGCACGATCTCAGTTCGCCACGCGGTTAACCAGCGTTGAGCGAGTTCTTCGGTTGTCGGATTCTGCGGCTGTGACCAGTCGACGCGATAGCGCTGGGCGATGAGACTCGTGAGCAACGCCCGTGTCCGTTCAAGGCCGAAGCGCAGGACGTACGCTTCGGCGTCGGGGTCCTCGGCGATCAACAGCCGGTGCAATGTCGTCTTGGCGGCCTCTTCCCGCAGTGTATCGGCGAGCGCAGGTTCCAGTACGGTGAAACGCGGATCGAGCTGGGCTTCGACGGCGTGAGCGCGGAGCAACCCCGTGCAGAACGAGTGAATCGTGCTGATCCGCGCGGCATCCAGACCCCGAAGCACGCCAAGCCAATGTTCGACATCTTCATCCGTGCACGTTTCCAGACGCTTCTGACACGTCGCGCGGATGCGGTCGCGCATTTCCCGCGCAGCGCGATCGGTGAACGTGATCGCCGCGAGCGATCGCAGCTCGGCCTGGTCATCGCCGGGTTCGAGATGCGCGAGAAATCGCTGCGTGAGGACAAACGTCTTGCCGCAGCCGGCTCCCGCGGACAAGGCCACCGAGACTTTCCGTGCGGTAATCGCCGCCGTCTGTTGTGCGGTCCAGTTCGATCCGCTCATAGATTTCCGTTGAGGAAAAAGAAACCGCGACATGCGACTGGGTGGCCGGGGCTGGAGCGTACTCGCAAGCCCCGGTCCAGTCGACCCTGTTCGTTCCGGGGCTTCCTGCGGTCCAGCCCCGGCCACCCGACCCTTTTGAACCTCGGCCTTGCAATACAACCGCGGCTTGCCCCTGATCCCTGATTCTGAGATAAATGTCGCAGTGTCACAATGATACGGCGGCAGGAAAGGATGCCTGCGGGATGGAACCCCCTTCGGATGCGTTGCTGCAGCGGTTGCAGGACTGGCGGTTGTGCCGTCCCGCCGATTTGCGCCGCGCGCGAGGCCGTGTCCGGCAACTCGCCCGCGATCTTCCCGCCTTCGATTCCGTGTGGATTGATGCGCTCGTGCAGGTCGGCTGCCTCACACCGTTTCAGGCGCGCGTGCTGGAGTCGCCTGCGTCGGAACAACTGCTCGTCGGCGAGTACCTGCTGCAGGACGAACTCGGTCACGGTCGGTGGACGCGCTCGTGGCTGGCGAAGCCGACGACCTCAACGTCACTCGTGGTGGTGAAGCGGATCACCGCGCCGCGGGAGACGGCCGCCGAGGTCGCCCAGCGCGGCCGCGAACTGGTGCGGAAGTCCGCTGGAATCGCGAAGTCGGGATGTGTCCTGCCGTCTGCGTGCTGGGAGGATGCGAACGGCTTTTATCTAGTCGCGCCGTTTATTTCCGGCACTCCACTCAGTGAGTTGCTCGTCCGGCGCGGACGATTTCCTGCCCAGGTCGTGTG
>DASRYX010000314.1:0-10335 GCA_035686985.1 Planctomycetaceae bacterium
GAATTCGTACTGGCCGACCCACGTGTTGACATGGTGGGGCAATAGATCAGCCGCCCGCATGTCGGGATAGGTACTCACGAATCGCTGCAGGCGGTACTGAAACCAGCCATAGGTTCCAGGCGAGCGACTTTTCTGGACCCACTCCAGGAAGATGTCAATGAGTGCTGCCAGCGACTGGGTTTCAACGACGGGTGACTGCTCGCGGAGGCTCTTCTTGAGAGTGACGGCCCGCTCGACGGCTTCTTCTTCGGTGCCGGAGCCAAGATTGTGTTGCTTGCCCTCGATCTGGATGTACCACAGACCGCGGGACGGACGAAAGAACGGCTTCGGAAAATGAGGCATTGCGAACCCCCCCCGGTATAGATGACCGGAGCGGGCCGGAATGCTCGCCACCCCGTACCTCGTCATACAGGCAGGGGGCGTTTTTCTGACAAACTTCTCTGACTTACGAACTTCGTCGTCGTAAGTTAATACACCCCGGTGGGTTCGAACCACCAACCTTCGGTTCCGTAGACCGATGCTCTATCCAGTTGAGCTAGGGGTGCGTTTTTCGTTGTGCAGCACGGGCGTCGTTAGTGCGTGTGCGTTGGCAACGGCGGGTTAGAAAGCGAGTAGCTCTCCTGTCCGAGACGATATTATATCGTCGGTTGGCGGTGCAGTAAATCGTTGTCAAAATTGACCGTGAAAGAGGGGCTGCGCAGTCGAACTTGTTATTCTGTCTAGATTTCCGGTCGATGACCCTGTTCGGATCGAGTCAGTCGACGTATAGAAATTCGTTGAGATTCAGGAGCGCGTGGCAGAGGTTGTGCCAGCCAGAGGGGGCGTCGTCCTGCGACATCAACAGGGATTCTGCTGCTGCGGACTCCGGCGGTGATGGTGGTCGTCCCAAGGCGAGGCGATACGCTTCTTGAACCCGAGCATCGGTTGAGAGCTCAGCTTCCGTGACGCGCTGTGCAAAATTGCGGGCGGTGGTTCGGACGAACTCGGAGTTCAGTAGATGCAGGGCCTGGGGAGCGATCGTCGATTGGTTTCGCCGGGAACAACTCAGGTTGGTGTCAGGCTTGTCGTACGCTTCGAGGAGCGGCAACCGCAGATTGCGACGGGCGAAGAGGTAGATGCTGCGGCGAGTGTGTTCGCCAGCCTCTTTTGTTACGGGCCATTGCCCTTTCAGAAGCGTGGACGCAACATCGGGGGGAAGCGGGGGAAGCACGCCGGGGCCGCCGGACTTGCGGTTCAACTCGCCGGAGACGGCCAGGATCGCGTCGCGGATCGCTTCGCCCGACAATCGCTGTCGAGAAAAACGGCCCAGCCACTGATTTGTTCGATCGGATGTTGTCAGGGTGTGCCAACGCTGTTGTTGCTCAGCAGAGATTGAACCATCCTCGGCGGGGACAGGATAACTCGCGAGGCGGTAGACGGCCGAGGCCACAATCAACCGATGGAGTTCGCGGAGGTTCCAGCCGCTTTCCATAAACTCGGCGGCGAGCCAATCGAGCAACTCGGGATGTGAGACATCCGCGCCCTGCCAGCCAAAATCGCTGCTGGTTGATTTCAATCCGACGCCGAAATGCTGCTGCCAGACACGATTGACCATCACCCGTGCCGTCAGGGGATGGTTGCGGTGGGTCAACCACTCGGCGAGCGCGGTACGTCGGCCGTGTGCTGCTGGAAATGAGGGCAATGATTCCTGATGCACCAGTGCGCGGGGGAATTGAGCCGTTACTTCCGGGCCGGGACGCCGGAAGTCGCCGCGTAACCACAGATGGCTGGTCGGCGTATCGTCTGTCTTGTTCCACACGACGCGCTCCACGGGGAGCTTTCGTTTGGGGGCATCGGACGATTTGTCATCGGGATCGTTCGCTTCGGATTTCGGCTTACCGGGAAAGAGGTCGATCGTCTCGAAGAAGGCCCGCAGGCGGTAGAAGTCGTGATGCGAGATCGGGTCGACCTTATGATGATGGCACTCGGCACACTCGAAATGCAGGCCGAGAAACACGCTGCCGACATTGGACGCCATGCCGTTCCAGAAAATGTGCCGGCGTTCTTCCTGCGAATTGAGATCGGGCATGTCCGGCCCGGCGAGCAGATAGCCCGTCGCGATGCGATGTGGATCGGATGCCTCCATCTGTTCATCCGCGGCGAGCTGCAGCTTGACGAACTGATCAAATGGCAAATTTGAGTTAAACGCGTTGATGACCCAGTCGCGATACCGCCATGCTTCGGGACGGACGAGATCATGCTCGAAGCCATCGGTCTCGGCGAACCGCGCGAGATCCAGCCAAGACTGGGCCCAATGCTCGCCATGAGCCGGCGACGTCAACAGCCGGTCGACGATCTCTGTATAGGCGGCATCAAAGTCGCTTGCCTCTTCTGCGGCCCGCTGCTCAGCCGGGGTGGGTGGTAACCCGGTCAGACCGAACGTGACACGCCGTAGCAGCGTCAGTCGCGCCGCGGGTTCGACGGGCTGCAACTTCTGTTCGTGCAGTTTCGCCAGCAGAAAACGGTCGATCGGAGTGCGTGACCATGTGTCGCCGGCGATCTCCGGGACAGCCGGGCGAACCACCGGCTGGTAAGCCCAGTAGTTGCGGTCGAGGTCGCTCAACGGCGGTTCGGTCAAAGCGGGATCGTTCGCCGGTTCCGTTGCAAACGCGAGATTCGCTAAGGCGATCACACATCCGCACAACAGGAAGCCCACGCCGATTCGGAACGTCTTCACGCGAGGATCTCCGTGACGACATGGCCATCGACCTCGGTCAGCCGCTGTTCGCGTCCGTTGTGAAAGAACGTGAGTTGCGTGTGATCAAACCCGAGCAGGTGCAAAATGGTGGCGTGCAGATCGTGAATATGCACGGGCTTCTCGACCGCACGGAGACCGACCTCGTCGGTGGCCCCGTAAACCATGCCGGGCTTGACGCCGCCGCCGGCCATCCACACGGTGTAACCCCAGGGATTGTGATCGCGGCCTTTGCCCTGTTCGCTCATGGGCATGCGACCGAACTCACCACCCCAGATGACGAGCGTGTCGTCGAGCAAGCCGCGCTGCTTCAAGTCGGCGAGCAACCCTGCAACGGGTTTATCCGTCGCCTTGCAGAGCCGCGTGTGGTTGGTGAGCACGTTCTCGTGCGCATCCCAGCCGACGGTGTCGCCGGAGTACAACTGCACAAATCGCACGCCGCGCTCGACCATCCGCCGGGCGAGGACGCAGCGCGTGCCAAATTCGGAGGTCTCTTTTTCGTCAAGACCGTACAGCGCGCGGGTGGCGGCGGTTTCCTGCGTGATGTCCATCACCGCCGGCGCTTCGGTCTGCATACGGAAGGCGAGTTCATACGCTTCGATCCGCGCAGCGAGGTGGCTGTCATCGCCACCGCGCAGGGCGAGGTGCTCCCGATTGCGTTGATTGATGAAGTCGAGCAGTTCGCGCTGTCGATGCTCCGTTACATCTGCCGGGCGGTCCAGGTGCAGAATCGGCGTTGCTCCCGATCGCACCGTGGTCCCCTGATAGGTCGCGGGGAGATACCCGCTGCCCCACGCGGGTGGTCCGCCCTTGATTCCGGCGCCTTGATCGAGCATCACCACAAACGCGGGGAGATTGCGGTTCTCGCTGCCGAGGCCGTACGCCACCCAACTTCCTAAACTCGGGCGTCCGGTGAGGATGCTGCCCGTGTTCATCTGATAGACCGACTGCGGGTGGTTGACGCTGTCGCCGTGGCAACTGCGCAAGATGCAGAGGTCATCCACCTGCGACGCGATGTGCGGCAGGAAGTCACTGACCTCAATGCCCGACTCGCCATGTTTTCGGAACGGCTTGATCGGCCCGAGCAACGGATTCGTCGCAACCTTGCGCCGCGTCATCACCGGCCCGAAACTTTCCGGCAGCGGCTTTCCGGCGTACTGCTCCAGCGTCGGCTTCGGATCGAACAGATCGACGTGGCTCGGACCGCCGTGCATGAAGAGGTAGATCACCTGTTTCGCGCGCGGTGCAACGTGCGACCGTGGCAGACTTCCGCTGGATTGACCTTCTGCAGCGAGCAGCCCGGCACAGGCCAGCGCGCCAAAACCGCCGCCGCATTGCGTCAGAAAGTGACGTCGCGAAGAATTCGTCGAAGCGCGATCGGCAGAACAGAACACGATCGACTCCCTGGAGCGACAACGGGAACGCCGAACCGACGCTAGAAAGCGCCCGGCGAAATCATACCCGATGTGATGCTCGCAGAGGAACAAATCGGCAATGGCGGATGGAATTGGAGCGTAGGGTTTGCCGAGTCCCCGAGGCGAACCCTGATTTCCGCGGCTCGAGGATGGTTCGCATCGCAGACTCGGCAAACCCTACAGACTTCAAGCCGCCGTCAGCCTTCCACGAGTACCGGCTTGGCGGACGTCGCCGGTTCGATCGACGCGTTCACGACGCTATCATCGCGGTGAATGACGTTCATGTGGCGCCACTTCCCTTGCATGAAGCGGCCACAGTAGCCGAAGCCGAGAGCAACCACGTAAATCGCGCAGTAGGTCCAGCTGAGATACAACTGTGGTCCCCACGCCAGCCAGGTGAGATACGTCGGCAGCACCAGCCCCAGCCAGACCGTCACGAAGCCGAACCACATCGCGAAGCGCGTATCGCCTGCCCCGCGGATTGCCGAGGCGAAGATGATTGCCATCGCATCGAAGAACGAATAAATCGCGACGAACCGCAGCAGAATAGTGACGGTCGCCTGCGTTTCGCCGAACGCGACCGGGTCCGCATAGGCGGAGTAGGGCAGAATCAGCACGTGCGGCAATCCGACATAGATCACCGCCGCGGCGAGCATGTACCCGCAGCCGACAATCGCTCCCTTCCAGGTTGATTCCGCCGCGAGATCGGGGCGCTTCTCGCCAATGCGTTGCCCCACCAATGTGGACACGGCGATACCCAATCCCACCACCGGGATGAACGCCAGCGTGTTGAGGTTAAACGCGAGATTGGTCGCCGCGAGATCTTTCGGATCGCTCCAGCCGACGATCATCATGAACGCCGTGAACCCGGCGACATCAATGAAGAACTGCAGCCCGCTCGGCCCGCCGAACTTCATCAGATCCAGAAACAGCCCGCGATCAAGTCGCCACGAAGTGTGAATGGGATACATTTTCAGAATGCGCGGACGGAAGATCAGCACCAGAAAGATCGCGCAGGCCAATGTGCTGCCGATGACGTCGGTCATGGCGGCGCCAGCCATTCCGAAGGCGGGAATGGGTCCCCATCCGAAGATGAACGAGTAATCGAGCGCGGCATTGATGGCGACGCAGCCAATATTCACCGCGAGGACCGTCCGGGTGTCGCCGCGACCGGTAAAGAACGCTGACAGCACCGTCTGCATCACGGCCGGAACGCCGCCCCAGCAAAGCCAGCTGAAGTAAATCGCTTCCAGCCGCGCGACTTCTGGTGCGTGACCAATGAAGTTGAAGATCGCGTCCGACCATGGCGCCATCAGCGACATTAACAGCCCGGCGACAACGGAGAAATACAATCCCTGCCAGACCGCTGCTGCGACTCGCTCCGGCTTGCCGGCACCGTCATATTGCGCGACGAACGTGTTGATGTAGGACGCGATGCCGAACGGCAAGCTCAGGCACGACCAGTACAGGATCCCCGCGGGCAGCGCCGCTGCAAGCGCATCCTGCGACAGCCACGTCACGAACATGCGGTCGATCACATGCATGATCGACTGCGTCCCGGAACTCATCATCATCGGAATCGCAATCGCCAGCAGTTCGGCATAGCTGCCGGGACGATGCTCGGAATTTTTCAGCATATCAGCGGTGCGTTCTCAAAGTCGGCAGATCGATCAGTGACCACTATCGTCAGGCATGACCAACGGCACAAGCCCGGAGCGCCAGCGATGGGGTGGTTCGTGGCCTCGGATGCATTATGATGGACCGATCAAGACCGTAAACGCTCCGGACAATCGCCGGGGGAGTCAGGTTCGCGGATTTCTCACAATGACAGCGGATGTGTTCACACGACGGAGCTGGTTGCGGTCGACGGGCTTAGGACTCGGCGCCTATGCTCTCGCGTCCCTGGAAGCCCGCGCGGAGCCACCGCCGAATCCGTTTCAGGGAATCCTGTCGTCGACGCATTTGGCTGCGCGGGCCAAGCGGGTTATTTATTTGTTTATGAGTGGCGGGCCGTCGCAACTCGATCTGTTTGATCACAAACCGTTGCTCAATGCGCGGCAGGGCGAAGACTTGCCGGAAAGTGTCCGCAAGGGCCAGCGGCTCACCGGTATGACGGGCAATCAGGCGACGCTGCCGCTCGCGGGGTCGGTCTTCAAGTTTGGCAAGCACGGAGGCAGCGGGGCAACGATCAGCGAGTTGCTGCCCTGGACGGCGAAGATGGCAGACGAACTCTGCTTCATCAAGTCGCTGCACACGGAAGCCATCAACCACGATCCGGCGATCACGTTCTTTCAAACCGGGGCACAACTCGCCGGGCGGCCGTCAATGGGCGCATGGCTGAGCTACGGTCTCGGCAGCCTCAACGACAATCTGCCGGCGTTTGTCGTGCTGTTGTCCAAAGACCGCATCGACCAGCCGCTGTATGCCCGGCTGTGGGGGAACGGTTTTCTGCCGAGCGTGCACCAGGGCGTGCAGTTCCGCAGCGGCAAAGACCCGGTCTTGTATCTGGCGAATCCGCCGGGCGTGTCGGCCGAAAGCCGCCGCAAGCTGCTCGACCGCCTCGCTGAGCTGCAGGCGATCTCCGCGGCAGAAACCGGTGACCCCGAAATCGCGGCACGGATGGCCCAGTACGAGATGGCCTTCCGGATGCAGACGAGTGTCCCCGAGGTGATGGACTTGTCGGGGGAAACCGAGAGCACGTTTGAACTCTACGGTCCGGAAGCCAAAGACCCCGGCACCTTCGCCGCGAATTGTCTGCTCGCGCGACGGCTTGCTGAGCGCGATGTGCGGTTCATTCAACTTTATCATCCGGGTTGGGATCAGCACGGGAATTTGCCGAACGCGATCCGGCGGCAATGCCAGGATGTGGATCGCGCGGGGTACGCGCTGATCACCGATTTGAAGCAGCGCGGAATGCTTGATGACACGCTGGTCATCTGGGGCGGCGAGTTCGGCCGCACGAATTATTCACAGGGCAAACTCACAGCGACCGATTACGGCCGCGACCACCACCCACGCTGTTTCACAATTTGGCTCGCCGGCGGTGGGATCAAACCCGGCACGACGTTCGGCTCAACCGACGAGTTCGGCTACAACCTCGCCGACAACCCGGTCCACGTGCATGATCTGCAGGCCACGCTGCTGCAACAGCTCGGTATCGACCACGAGAACCTGACGTACAAATTTCAAGGACGATATTACCGTCTCACCGATGTGCACGGTCGTGTGGTACGCGAGATTCTCGCATAGTCGCTCGCCGCTTTGGGGGCCGAACGCCTTCACTGCGTCCCTTCCAAGCCGTTTTGCATGAGCCCGATGATGCCCAACATCACTATGGAGATGAAAGATACGGTGACGATCAAGAACGGCGTCATTAGAGCGAGAACAGTCTTAACCCAACGTGAAGTGCGTGGATCCCCTAGAATTGCCCATAAGCAAATGCATGGTGAAAGGATTAAGCAGCAGATCAGCATCCAATGGATGATGTCCCGTTCTCTCGTGCCCGATCCAAACATGCCTTCAATGACGAGTGCAGCCGCAAACCCCGCCGAAGGCAGAAGGATTCCACCAAACCAGCTCAGCCAGTGTGATGGCGTCCCGACCATCTTCGGTTGCTGTTCGTTCATGCTCGTTGAAACCGACGAGTTAATGATCGGTTACGTTTGCGCAACTCGCACGGACGATGAAGGCGGCGTACGTTCGGGCGCATCGCTCGACATTGCCACCGCCCCGGTTTCTCGCAGGATGTATTCCTGAAACGCGACGATGCGTTCCTCGCGAGTGGAGATCAACCCGCCGCTGTGGGGGCGATCGATCGAAGCGTTCCCGCGGTGCACCTTCGGGTAAATGACGGCATCCTCGTCCTGCACCTGCCGGGCGACCTTGCGGCCGTAACGATAGAACGCCCGGTGCAGCAGGAACGCCCACCAGCTCGATTTCGGCCCCGAATAATGCATCGAAATCCAGCGTGAGCGGCAGGTGGTCGGACTCGTCGGCCAGATCATCTGGATGTAATGCCACGGCCCGGCCCCGCCCATCACCACATTGGGGTAGCGCAGGATGTGATGCCATTCGTAATCCGGCGGGCGGCCGATGATCTTTGCGACAATCCGTTCGGGTTTGGCGTACCGCGGCTCGGTCTCGAACTTGTGAATGAAGTGGTCGTACTCCGGATGGAATTCGTGGTAGCAGTTCTCGGGGACCGGATATTCGGAGAACGACTTCGGATGGACTTCGGCGATGTGATAGGACTCGAGGATGTTCTCGGCCGCGATTTTCCAGTTACAGTCGATATCGACATCGCGCAGCAGTGTGAGTCGGTGCTCGGGGGAAAAACGTTGCTCGGCGAACGCGACGAGTTCCGGCCCAAGGAACGTTTTCAAGTCGGGAGCATTTTCGTTGAGCGTGACGAAGATCAACTGCCCCACGGTCTCGGTGCGGTACTCGCGCAGACCGAGTTCGCCCTTCTTCAAGGGGCGGAAGGACTGCGCGTCGGGAATCTTGCAGGTGTTGCCATCAGTGTCGTATTCCCAGCCGTGGTACTGACACTTCAGATGCTTGTCGGCATGGCCGCACGGCTTGTCGGTGAGCGTGCTGAAGCGGTGCGTGCAGACATTGAGAAACGTGCGGAAGCCCTGCGAGGTGTGCCAGACGATCAACGGCCGTTCGAGCAATTCGATCGTGAGGAAGTCCCCTTCCTTCGGCAACAGGGCTTTCACGCCGACGCAGTGCCAGCCGGGGAGGAACAGGCGATCGCGTTCCTTTTCAAACTGCTCCGGCGCGAAGTAGTGCTCGGGCCGAAACAATTGGGGGACGTGATTCGTATTGCGGAACATGTCGACCGATCCGTGTCAGGACGAGTGAAGCTTGCCCGAATTAGAGTCCCAATCGCCGGTGTTGGGAAGAGCGGTTTGCCTCACGGCGTCCTTATGTAGCGGACAACGGACAACTCCGGTCCCCTCTCCCTGAGGGAGAGGGCTAGGGTGAGGGGGCGTCAGGAAGCGTTTGCCCCCTCACCCCGTCCCTCTCCCCCAGGGAGAGGGGGCTGGAACATTCAGCTGCCCATTCATCAATCGAGGCGGGGCGGTTGTTGCAGCAGCGCGGGGCGTTTGTATTGCTCGACGGTGCCGCCGCTTTTTTGCAGGCGTTGGTGGTCCCACTGATCCCAGAACCCACGCGGTTTGGTGACGACGTGGATCGGTCCCAGCCGCTGGGAACTACGCTTGGATGCGTACTCGATGTTCAGCTCATGCAGTTTGCGATCCATGGACTCGGCGAAGCCTGCCAGGTCGCCCAGTTCGCCGTCCTCAATGAACAACGAGTAGCTGGGCAAGTCCGGGTCATCCCAGACGGGCGCGAGCGCGAACGCGGACACGGATAGCTTGCGCTCGCTGAGCGTCTGAGCCATCGCGGTCGCCACCTGGTAATCGGTCAGCTTCTCACCCGTCACGCTGCAGAAGCCGCTGCCTTTATTGAGAAATTCCAGCAGCGGCGTCCGCTCCTGAAAGCCCGTGCAGCGGACGACGTCATGAATGTTGTAGCGGTAGAGTCCGCTGGCATTCGTCAGCAGGATGAAGTACTCGCCCCCTTCCTGCAGTTCGTGCGCTTCGAGAATCGTCGGCTGCGGTGAATCGATTTCGCTGACCGGGATGAACTCAAAAAAGTTGCTGACGATTTCCAGTACGCCCGCGGGTGTTCCATCCGCAAGCGGGAAGGTCATGCGGCCTTCACTGGCGAGCAGGCCGAGATCGCGCACCGCCGCGTCGCCGAAGAACTCCGGGAAGCTGCGGAGATAGGTCCCCATGCTGCCGCCGGTCCAGCAACCGAGCAGCTTCAGCTCCGGCCAGACGTCGCGCGGCCGCAATCCGCCGGTCTGATTGAGAATCCCTTCGAGTTGCCGGACCCGCTGCGGTTGCGGAGCGAGTTGCGAACGGATCGCCTGTCGCACCGATTCGGGCCACTCAAAATCGCGACTGAGCGTGCCGTCGCGAAGATCGCGGAGCAGCGAGTCGGCATGGTCGCTCCCAAACCGCGCGAGATTGAGCAGCGTGCTGGGGTTTGGCGACATCCACGACCCGACCGTGCGACCGAGACCAACTCGCCACGCGAGATAATACTTGGCCCGATAGTCGGCGAGCTTGCCCGATTCCGGCGGCAACACGTAGCCGCGGCGGACAATCCAGTTCT
>DASRYX010000315.1:0-3285 GCA_035686985.1 Planctomycetaceae bacterium
CGAAACGGCGTCGTCCGGGATCGCCGCGTTTCTGGAAGCCTACCGCGATCTCATCTGGGGCATGCGGTGGCTGCTCGCCCCGGCGTGCATTGCGACGCTTTCACTGATCATCTCGAACGCCATCAGCATCAGCGTGCGTGAACGACAAACTGAGTTCGCGGTGATGAAGGTGCTCGGATATCGGCCGGGTCAGATTCTCTCCTTCGTGCTGATCGAAGCCTTACTGGTGGGAACGACCGCGGGGGTGATCAGTGCCGCGTTGACCTATGCGGCGATCAACTTCGGCCTGGGCGGACTGCCGTTCCAGATCGCGTTTTTCCCGCGGTTTCTCGTGCCGATCAGTTGCCTGTGGTGGGGTGCGGCGATGGGAGCCGGGACGGCCTTCGCGGGCAGTGTGATCCCCGCATGGTCGGCCCGATCGGTGAACGTCGCGAACGTCTTCGCGAAAGTGGCGTAGATCGGCCGCCTCGTAGAGTCACACCATGAACGCCTTGCAGTCACGGCAAACGGTTCAGGTGCGCGGGGCCCGCTGTCACAACCTGAAAGCCGTCGACGTTGATGTCCCGCTGAGACAGTTCGTCGTCGTGACGGGTGTGAGCGGGTCGGGCAAGTCGAGCCTGTCGGTCCATACGATTGGTGCCGCCGGGCAACGTCAGTTTCTGGAAACCATGTCGCCCCGCCTGCGCCGGCAGTGGGACCGTCTCGATCCGCCCGAGGTGGATCACGTCGCGCATGTTCCCCCCGTGGTGATGCTGCAAGGCGATACCCCGAGTCTGCACAGCGATCCGCGCAGCACCGTGGCGACCTTGCTCGGCGTGGAAGCCGACCTCGCCGACTGGTTCGCCACACAGGGCATGGCTTATTGCCCGCAGTGCCAGATTCCCGTGACCGCGGCGACTCCCGCCTCCGTGTTCGATGATCTGCTGCGAGACGCCCCGCAACGCCGCGCCATGATCGCCTTCGCGATCAAACCCGCGGAGCAATCGCCCGCAGAATGGACCCAGGCGGGATATGCCCGCGCGATTGTGAACGATGACATCGTCTCGCTCGCGGAGCTGAAGCGCTGGCCGCCGCGCGCGAAGGCCGCGATCGTTGTTGATCGTCTGAAAGTCGAGCCCGCGTCTGCCGAGCGCTGGCGGGAAAGCCTTGCGATCGCCTTCCGCGAAGGTGGTGGTCTCATCGAAGTCCTACTCGAAACTACGACTGACGATCAGCCACAGACTGGCGGGTCTTCGCTGATGCTCGACGGACGCGTGTTCCACCGCCGTGAGTTTTCCGCGATGTTGCTGTGCCGGCAATGTGGACGGACACTGCGGCCGTTGACACCGGCACTGTTCGACCGTCGTGTGCAGGATTCGGCGTGCGCGGTTTGTGCCCGCCTTCCCGCGGGGAGTGATTGCCCGGCGTGTGACGGCCTGCAGCTTTGCGACGAAGCGCTTGCCTCGCGCGTGGACGATCGTTCCTGGAGGCAATGCCACTCGACCGCTGTATCACAATTGACGTTGTTCAATGTCCCCGCACCGGTCTCGTCACGCTTGCGATCGTTGACCGCAATCGGGCTCGGTCACTTGTCGCTCGGTCGCGCGACGGCGACGTTATCCACCGGTGATGTCTGCCGCATCCTGCTCGCCCAGGCCGCCGTGTTGCCGACAACTGACACGCTCTTCGTCGTTGAAGAACCCGGCGCGGGTTGGCATCCGGCCGATGTGCCGCAGCTGGTTGACGTGCTGCGCTCACTGCTCGCGCGCCGCAACAGTGTGCTTGTGGTCGATCATCATCCGGATGTGATTCACGCGGCCGACTGGGTGATTGAACTCGGCCCCGCCGCGGGGAATAGCGGCGGACAAGTGATCGCGGCTGACGCTCCGGCGAATCTCGAAGCTCTAGCGACAACTGTCACCGGGCAGGCATGGGCGAGCATTACGAGCGCTTTCTCGCCACGAAAACGCCGCATCCCGAGCGGTTGGTCAATGCTGCAGAATGTGCGAGTCGGCACCCATACACTCGCGGAACTTCGCTGGCCGCTCGGAGCCCTCGGCGTCATCACGGGACGATCAGGCAGTGGGAAATCGGCGCTGTTGGAAGGGCTGTATCGAGCTTGGACCGTGGCGATCGGCAAGCCGGATCCGTCGTCGCGGTCCCCGACTTGGGACGCCTGTGACTTGCCACCCGGCTTCACCGATGTGGTGCTGGTCGATTCCACGCCGCTCAATCGCAACAAGCGCAGTACCGTGGTGACGTGGCTGAAGATTTACGATGAGCTGCGCGAGGTCTTCGCCAATACCGCGGAAGCCAAGCGGCGCGGGTGGACGGCCGCGGATTTCAGCTTTCTGTCACCGCAGGGCGGGCGATGTCCGATCTGTCAGGGGCTTGGTCGCCGCTTCGTTGAAACGGGTCTGCAGCATCAGGAAACGGTCACGTGCCCGGAATGTCGTGGCACACGTTTCCGTCCCGAGTTTCTTGAAGCGCGTTACCGTGGGCTGTCGATTCATGATGTGCTCATGCGAACGACCGCCGAAGCCGCCACGCTGTTCCGTCATCTGCCGAAAGTCTTCAGCCGGTTGCATGCGCTGTCCGAACTGGGGCTGGGTTATCTCGTGCTGGGGCAACCGGTGCTGTCCCTCTCCGGCGGCGAGGTGCAACGGTTGAAACTCGCCAGCCGGTTATGGGGCCGCGCGGCTGGCCCTGCCCTGCTATTGTGCGATACTCCATCAATGGGACTGCACACGCTCGACATCGCCGCCCTCGTGCGGGGATTGCAGCAACTGGTTGATCTCGGTCACACGGTCATCGTGGCGGACCATCATCGTGGCATTCTCGACGCCGCGGATTGGATACTGGAACTCGACACCGAAAACAGCGTGCCCTTTTAGCCGCGACCCGACAGGGAACCCGACGATCCGGCAAAGCGCTCCGCTGGCGCGTCGCGGCTAAACGGGACGAATCCGTGCCCAGTGTTCACGCCCCACTTGACGAATACGGTCATCGGGCCAGACATCCAGCGGCGAGTACCGCGGATGCTTCGACTCTTTGTACGGATCGTTGTGCTTCGTGTTGTAACAGCAGATGAACGCCCAGCGCGGGTTTTCGCTCTTGTTCTGATCGGACCGGTGCAGCGTGTTACCGTGAAACAGCACTGCGGAGCCGGGTTCGAGGTCGACGTAGACTGTCTCCAGCCGCTTCGTGACTTCCGCGACGCGCTCGGGATCGGCACCGGTCTGATCACCGACTTTGCCGTGGTCCATGCGGCCGAGCAGGTGTGATCCGCGCACCACCTGCAGGCAG
>DASRYX010000316.1:0-10873 GCA_035686985.1 Planctomycetaceae bacterium
GCTCGCCAATGGCCTCGATCAACTGGAAGAATCATCGCTCGCAAAGTTGGCCCGCGAGCTCACGCAGGCCAACAAGATTGTCGATTCACAGCCCGAAGCTGAGACGCCGAACCCGCCGACAGAAACTCCGCAACCGACGGAGGCGGGGGCGGCACTCGACCGGGCGGGCCGCATTCAAGACGATGTCCTGCAATCGCTCGATGACTGGCAGAAGCAGTTCTCGGAATGGAAGAATGAACGGGCCTTAGCGCAGCAGCTCGAAAGCCTGCTCAAAGAGCAGAGCGACCTGAACCGGCAGACCGGTGAATTGGGATCGCAGACCGTCGGCAAGTCGACCGCGGAACTCTCTCCGCAGCAACGCGCCGACCTGCAGAAACTCTCCCTGCGGCAACGGCAACAGTCGCAGCGCATCGACCAGTTCGAACATCAGTTGCGCGACCAAAGCGGGGCTCTCGAAGACGAACAACCGCAAACCGCGGCTCAACTCCTCGACGCGGCCGATCAGCTGCGCGACGCCCAGACCGGCGCCCGCTTGCGACAGGCCGCGGATGACCTGGCCGCGAATCGGCTCGGTGACGCCGGAGCGGCACAGCAAGCCGCTGAGGAGTTGCTCAAGAAGACGCAGGACGAATGGAACGCCGCGCCGGCTGACGACACCGATCAGCTGGTCAAGCGGATCGATCAGGCCCAGGACGCCGCGGAACAGATCGCCGTTGAGGAAGAACAACTTCGCAAGCAGTCGGACGAGGCCGCCCAGGACGGCGTCTCCGCAGGCGAACGGACCGAACTGCTCGAACAGGCCGCGCGATTGCGCCGGCAGTTACAGAAGCTCGAACGTCAACTGGAACGCTTACGGATCAAGCCCGCGGCTGAGGCCGCCGCTCGTGCTGCAGATCGCTTGCGTCACGCCGAGCAGGAACTGGAGGAGGGTGGTTCATCCGACGAGGCAATGGACTCGATCGCAGAAGCCGGGGACGACATCGAGCAGTTGCAGGACGAACTCGCGGCCGCGAAGCAGGAAGCGGCCGAGCAACTGGCCCGCGAAGAATTCGAAAAACTGACGGGCAGGATTGAAGGTCTGGTCCGTCGTCAGGAAGGGGTGATCACCGAAACTATCCGGCTGGAAGACGAACGGAAAGCCCGCGGGCAATGGACCCGTGGTCAATTGCGCTCGCTGAAAGAACTCGCCGAGGTGGAGAAGACGCTGCACGGTGAACTCACCGAATTGCACACCTCGCTCGCTCAAGCCGCAGTCGTGAAGAAGTCCCTCGAGTTCGCCGAGCGCGACTTGCGGCGGGCCACCGCCCGGCTGGATGCCCGCCAGACCGACGCGGTTACGCAAGATCTGGAACGCCAGGTCAACAAACGGTTATCGCAATTGCTGAATGCGTGGAACTCGAAGCCCCCGGAAGGTGAGACGCCGCCGCCTTCCGAGAACGAGAAGCCAAAGGAAGATGAGCCGCCCGCGACAGCCGGTCCGCCGGGAGAAGCGTTACCGGAACGTCTCGAATTGCAGCTGTTGCGGGATATGCAGGCCGATTGCCTCGACCGCACGCGGGCTTGGGAACAGCGCCGCATCGAACAGGGGAAACTCACCGAGGACGAAACCGCGCAGGTGCAGGATCTCGCCGCGGAGCAGGGCGAACTCGCCGCTCTCGCCGAACAGCTGATCGAAGCGTTCGTCAAGCGGTCGTCTGCCGGAAAACCCGCCGCGAATGACTTGGATGCACCGCAATGATGAGCTTCACTTTTCTTCGCTTCATGCTCATCGCCGGGCTGGTTGTGAATGTCGCGGGCGTGGTCACTGCACAGGAACCGCCCGTGCAGAAAGACGCCGAGCCGCAACCCGCCACGGCCAAGTCGTCTCCGGCGTCGGAACAGCTCACGAAGATTGCCGAATCGATGCGCGGGATTGAAACCCGCCTGAAGGACCGCGAAACCGGCGATGCCACGCAGACCGCCCAGCAATCGGTGATTGATCAGCTGGATCAACTGCTCAACATGCCTCCGGATCAATCCCCGCCCCCCGACGGTGGCGGTGGAGGCGGCAGCAGCAGCCAGCAGAATAATCCGCCGCCGTCCGGGCAATCCTCGGGCAAGCCGAAATCATCGGCCAAGCCCAAGAAAACCCCGGCGGGGGATCCTGGCCAGATGCGACCAAAACCGGCGGGGCAAACCGGCCAGAAAGATCGCACGAATGCTCAGGACTCCGAAGAACGGACCGGGCCCAACCGCGCCGCGGGCAACCCGGCGTCCAAGCGGCAACGGCTCGAGGTCGAAGTTTGGGGGCATCTCCCCGAAAAACTTCGCGAGCAGTTGCTCAGTTCCTACGGCGAGAAAATGCTGCCGCAGTATGAAGACGCGGTCCGCAAGTTCTACGACGAACTAGCGAACCCGTCTTCGATGCGAAACAAACCGAAGTAGGGTCCGCTGTGCGGACCACTCTTGTTCGTTACGGACGGTCCGCACAGCGGACCCTACGGAGACGATACAGCACGTGCCGTGAGAGCCGATGATCACGCGGCAGCACGGGGTGGTCGAAGTCCTCTGCCGGGTCGTACGTCATTCCGAGCTTCTCCATCACGCGGCGTGAACGGACATTCGCCGGCACGGTGAACGAGACGATTTCGTCCAGGCCCAGCTGATCAAAACCGAAGGCGAGCGCGGCCCGCGCGGCTTCGGTCCCGTAACCGTGATTCCAACAGGGTGCGGCGATCCGCCAACCGATCTCGACACAGGGCGTGAATGCCGCCTCAAATCGCGGAATGGAGAGCCCGACAAACCCGATGAACGGCGCACTGTCGGTCACTTCCACGGCAAAGAGCCCGAAGCCGTGCTGCTCGAAATGCGTTTCAATCCGCTCGGAGAGCGCATCGCTTTCTTCGCGGCTTAACGGCTGCGGCAGAAATTCCATGACGCGCGGATCCGAATTCATCGCCGCAAATGGGGCGCGATCCGTCGGCGTCCAGCGTCGTAATCGTAAACGGTCTGTCGTGATTTCAAGCTTCGTCATTACAGCGTGTTCATCAAAAGGGCTGGTGGAGCTGCGCACAAATGTGCGGCGACTGGGCGGTCCGGGCTTCGCCGATCACCGGCGGACGGGTACAATCTCAAGGTTGCCGCGGGAATCAGGCAATTGACCTTGCCAACCTCGCGGCATAGAGTTCTGCATCATCCGGCCGTCCCCGCCTTGCGCCGTGGTGATCGAACTCTTTTCCCCATCACGATTTGAACTTCGCACGGCCGATTTCTCGGGATCGTTCGTGCATCGGCTGTGAGTTGGTTCTCCATGACAGCACCTGATTCGCGGAATAATGGTAACGATTCCTCCGAGTCCCCTGCACGGCCGCCGCAACCCGGCCGGCGGTCTGAACGGCCGCCAACGAATAATCTTTTCTGGTATCTGATGATCGGGCTGGTGCTCGCGGCCCTGGTCTTCTCGTTCGGCAGTCGCAACCGGCGGGGGGAAACGCTCACCGCCCAGGTCTTTCTGCAGAAGCTCGAATCGGGCGAGCTGAACTCCACCAATGTCTACGAACTGAAGTTCGGTCTCGATCGGCTCACGTTTCAGGATCGGCCTGCGTCGGCAGTGAGCCAGTCCGGCAACAAGGCCGCGACGAAGAACTACACCGTCTGGCTGCTCGGCCTCTCCGACAAAACGCGGGCGGATCTCGAAACCGCTCTGCAGAAGCAGCAGATTGCCGGGTGGGGCGGCGGCCCGCCGGAAACGGACTGGAGTCCGTACATCTCGTTCATTTTCCTGCTGGCACTGACCCTCGGCGTCTTCCTGTTTGTGCTGCGACGCATCGGTGGCCCGGGAGCCGCAATGTCGTTCGGCCGCAGCCGCGGCAAGATGTATGCCCAGGAAGATCTCGGCGTGACGTTCAACGATGTCGCCGGGATCGATGAAGCCGTCGAGGAACTCCGCGAGATCGTCGAATTTCTTCGCACGCCGGGCAAGTACCAGGCGCTCGGCGGCCGCATCCCGCACGGGGTGTTGCTGATCGGTCCTCCCGGAACCGGCAAGACGCTGCTCGCCAAAGCGGTCGCGGGGGAAGCTGGCGTGCCGTTCTTCGGCTTATCCGGATCCGACTTCGTGGAACTTTTCGTTGGCGTCGGTGCATCCCGTGTGCGGGATCTGTTCGCTCAGGCCGTGCAGCGCGCTCCGAGCATCATCTTCATCGACGAACTCGACGCCATCGGCAAGCGCCGCGGCGAAGGCGGCCCCGGCAATCACGATGAACGCGATCAGACATTGAACGCGCTTCTCGTCGAGATGGACGGCTTCGCGTCCGATCAAAGCGTGATCGTGATGGCGGCGACCAACCGCCCCGAAACGCTCGACCCCGCCCTGATGCGGCCCGGCCGGTTTGACCGGCACGTCATCGTCGACCGGCCCGATATCAAGGGCCGCGAACAGATCCTGAAAGTTCACGCCGCGCGAATCAAGATGGATGATGCGGTGAATCTCAAGTTCCTGGCGAAACTGACGCCGGGCTTTGTGGGTGCCGATCTCGCCAGCCTGGTGAACGAAGCCGCGCTGCTCGCCGCACGGAAGAACAAAACCAAAGTCACGATGCAGGATTTTGAGGAAGGCATCGAGCGTGTGATCGCCGGTCTCGAAAAGCAGACGCGGATTATTTCCGAAGAGGAAAAGGAACGCGTGGCGTATCACGAAATTGGTCACGCCCTTGTCGCATGCTCGTTGCCGCATGTTGATCCAGTCCACAAGGTCTCGATCATTCCGCGGGGAATGGGCGCGCTTGGCTACACGCTGCAGCGTCCCGAAGAAGAGCGGATGCTCGTTACGCGGACTGAACTGGAGAACCGCATCGCTGTGATGCTCGGCGGGATTGCCGCCGAGGACATCGTCTATCAGGAATGCTCGACCGGGGCGTCAAACGACCTGCAACGCGCGACCGACATGGCCCGGCGGATGATCACCGAGTTCGGCATGAGCCCCAAGCTCGGGCGTGTGCACTACAGCGAGATGAAGCGTTCCCCGTTCCTGTCACAGAGCGTGCAACCCGCGGGCGAGCATGTTCATAGTGAAGAAACGATTCGCGAAATTGACTTGGAAATCAAGCGGTTGATCGACACGGGCTATTCTGTGGCCCACACGGTTTTGAGCACGCGACGGCAGGCGATGGAGCATCTCACCCGCGACCTGCTCGAAAAAGAAGTCATGGATGCGACGCAACTGCGGGACGTGCTGGACCAGTACCAGACGGGTCCGCAACTCGCGCCCGGCACGGGCGTCGGCGTGATTTCACCCGAGCCCCCGCGCGAGGTGCCGCCCACGACCGAATCCGCGGTCGGCGGCTGACGGCACCGCATCAATCATGAACGAGAAGCCCAGCCATCGCATGGCTGGGTCTTTTCATTTCCACGACAGCGTTAATCTCCCGCATGCAACCGCGGTTCTTTCGCCGACTCGTCCAATTTTGGAGAACCATACGTGCCTGTTCGCCCGCGATGGATTGTCTTCGACGCGGTCGGGACGCTGATCACACCGCAACCAAGTGTTGCCGAGGCCTATACGAGCGTCGGCCGACGTTACGGCGTTGACCTGCCGGTCGAGGTCGTGCGGCAGCGCTTTCGCACCGCATTTCATGAGAGCGAAACGGCCTGCTTCGCGCCGCAGCGGCGCGGGCAGACTTCCGAAGTCGAGGAACTCGCCCGCTGGCGGTGGATCGTCCGCGAAGTTCTTCCCGAGGCAGCCGATGCCGAGGCATGCTTCCGTGAGTTGTGGGATCATTTTGCACAGGCCGCGAACTGGCGCTGTTATGACGACGTTGACACGGCGCTGACCGGACTGCGGCAGCGCAACATGAATGTGGCGATTGCCTCAAACTTCGATGAACGGCTGCAAGAGATCGTTCGAGGATTTTCTGTTCTGGCAGAGGTCCCGCGTGTTTTCGTTTCGTCGGCTCTGGGAGCCCGCAAGCCCGATCCGCAGTTCTATCGCCGGATTGAAATCGACCTCGCGACCGATCCGCAGACGTTGCTGATGGTCGGCGATGATCATCAATGCGATGTGCTCGGCCCGCAGCAATGCGGCTGGCAGGCCCGGCGTTTACACCGCAGTCCGGACCCTGACATTGATTGCTGGGGATCTCTGGGTGACCTCATTGACTGGCTTGATCACACCGCCGCGGCATGACGCCGCAGGATGATCAGCGTCTGGTCATCAGGCGCGGGCAGGTAGCCGCTGAAGGCCTGCACCGCGTTGGCGATGGCGTTCATGATGGTTTGCGCGGACTCGTGCCGGCGCTGACGGACGATCTTCATCAATCGCGGCACACCGAATAGCTGACCGCTCGTATTGCTGACTTCCACGATGCCATCGGTTCCCATGACGATCACGTCGCCTGGCGCCAAGGATGTGGTGAGGCTGTCCTTCGTCGCGGGGATGCAGGGAAAGCCGAGCGGGGTGGTTGTGGCAGCGATGCGGTCACAGCCCCCGTCATCAGCTCGGACAATAAACGCCGGGCCGTGACCCGCGTTCCATAACCTCACAGCATGTGATTGCGGATCGAGTGTCACGCAGAGCAGGGTGATGAATCGACCCGTACTCAGATCGGGTTCGATACTTTCACGTAAGATCTCGACAAAAGCCTGCGGATCGGTTTCGGTTTGTGACAGCACGCGGGCCATCGCTCGGACGGACGCCATCAACAGGGCCGCTGGTAAACCGTGGCCGCTGACATCTCCGAGCACGAAACTCCATTCGCCGGTCTGGAGCGGCAGCCAGTCGTAATAATCGCCGCTGACGAACTCCGCGGGCTGCCACCACGCCGCGACTTCATAATCGTCAATCATGGGCAACGCCGCGGGCAGCAACGTGGTCTGGATCTTGCGGCCGGTTTCGAGCGTCTGCCGTAACAGTGCGTGCTGTTGGGATTCTTCTTCGAGCCGCCGGCGTTCCAGCGCGAGCGCGACGTGGGCCGCGAACGCCTGCACCAGTTGCTCATCGAGCGCATCAAACGACGATGGCTTATTCAGCAATTGCAGCACGCCGAGCAATCGCCGGTCGGGCATCGAGACCACCGGGGCGGCAAGAATGTTCCGCGTGCGAAACCCGGTCTGTCGATCGACGGACGAATCCCACCGCGCGTCTTGATGGGGATCGGCGACGATCAGCAGTTCTTGCGACGTGGCGACCCAACCGATGACACCGCGGTCAAACGGATGACGAATTTCGGCGATTTCCAGTTCGGTCACCACGCGCGTGCGCAGTTCGCGCAGGTCATTATCCGCGAGAAACAGGCTGGCGCGTTCGCAACCGACGGCGTCGCACACGCCCTGCGTCGCAATCCGCAAAATGGCGTCGAGATCATGTTCTGCGCCCAGGCGGACGGCGACATCCAGCAGCTTCGTCAAACTGCCAACGCGATTGTCTGTCGCTGGTAGAAATGGGGTCGTCATCTTGAACGACTTACAATCCGCGGGGCGGGTATAAGGCATCTACTGTCTCGCACTGGGGAGAGAAATGCCATCCCGGCCGGTGCGTGACGAGGAAGTCAGGAATCGATCGGGCTGGCAAACTTCTCACTCGCAACCGCTGTGCCGGGCGACTGAAGCCGAGCGTTCAGCCATTCCGGATGGACAAACCGTCGGAAGAGCCAGCGGAAGGCCTGCTCGACCTCCGCGACTTGCGTTTCCGTCAGCGGTTCCTTCCAGCCGCCGCGTTGACCGACGAATTGGGCGGGCCAGCCTTTCTGCTGAGCAAAGACGTTCAGTCGATCCTGCAACCGCAAGGACCAGACAAGGCCGTAGAGGTCGCTGAACTCGGTGAGGATCTGATCAAACTGATCGAGTTTCCATTTCAGGATGAGGGACTCATCGTGAAGAGGCGCTAGGGCAGGATAGCTCGTAAGTCGGAAGCGGGAAATCATTACTGCAGACACGGCGAGCAACAGGGTGCGCTGCGTATTGGGCGAGAAATTTGGCAACCTCGCCGACTGAGAAACCGCTCCCGCGAGCAATCCGGCGAAAAGAACGACCAGTACCCCGGTGCGACTGAAAACGTAGTTTCCCCATGCCATCACCAGCACGAGCAGATACATCACGACCGCTGGCGTTTCGAGTACCAAAGGACGCGCGAACCGGGTCGCCAGCCCCACGGAGACCGCGGGCCAGAGCAGCACGGCGAACATCGGCAGCATGACGAAGAAGGGCCAGGACCGGCAGGTGGGCTGACGGGCGCCTAGCGTTGCCATCGGCGGACTCAACGCCGCCACCGCGGTGAAATAATCCGCGTAAGAATTCAACGCCGACTCATTGAATCGCAACGCCCAGGCGATCACTGCGGCGGTCCACGCAAGCCATGTCCAAGGCCAGACGGTCGTCAACGTGGTGTGCCGGATCAGTGGACGCAGACGCAGCAGGCCAACCGCGATCAGCAGCAGCAGAAGGGCGTCGGCGAGCGTGATCCAAAGCCACGACATGGGATAAAGCGAATCTGTTAAAGAAGTAATGTCGGTTGAGCAGTGTAATCGAGGACCGCCGGTTGATCACGCCACGAAGCGTTACAGCCGTCATAGCCGCTACGGTCTCACCTAGAATGGCCAGGGCCAGAAATCATTTCATCTTTCCTAGTCTTTTCAGCCGTCGCCATCCGAAATCTAGGGTCAGTGAAGCAAAGGCCTTCCGGTCTGCGACCAGCCGGTCGGACGAGGTGTCCGACTGTTGCGATGGTACAGGCCTCACGTTCCCTACCGCTTGGATGTTGAGGAGTTTGAGATGAAGTTCGCCTGGATTACCGCTGCCCTGGTGTGTTTCGCTAGCCTGAACAGCGCTGACGCTGGTCTGTTCGGCAAGCGAGCGAGCTGCTGTGCCCCCGCCCCGAGCTGCTGCTCGGCTGGCCCGACTTGTGCCGCTCCTGCGGCTTGTGCCCCGACGTGTGCGGCTCCGGCCGCTTGTGCTCCGGCCTGTGCCGCTCCGGCCCCGATGGCGTGCGCTCCGGCCGCCGCTCCTTCTTGCTGTGCTCCGGCCGCGGCTGCCCCGAGCTGCTGTGCTCCGGCCCCGACCTGCTGCAACAACAACTACAATGCCTGCTGCGGCAAGAAGTCCCGCAAGGGTCTGCGTGACATGTTCGGTGGTCTCAAGAACCGCATGAGCAAGAAGAACCGCTGCTGTGCTCCGGTCAGCTGCTGCAACGCCGCGCCGACCTGTGCCGCTCCGGTTGCTTGTGCCCCGACGTGTGCCGCTCCGGCCGCTGGCTGCTGCCACTAAGCTCGGCTAAGGAAAACCCGGCCTCCATCCTGACCGCTGGGCCGCAACCCGGCGAGGGACGCGAGACGGGAACGTGAGACGGTGCCTGGGAGAGTGAGACGCTCTCCCAGGCAGGTCTCTCGCGACACGACAGAGATGGACATCTCAAGAGGTGCCGTGTTCCTTCGGGACACGCACCTTTTTTCTTTTGGCGGATAGTTCCTGGCCCATGGCTGATGGTCATGAACAGCTGGAAGCCCACGGTTTCTTAACCGTGGGTCTCTTGCATTTCAGAACTCATACCCAGCCCAGATCACCCCCGTCGACGCCTCGCACTCGCACGGGCAGGCGGGCGTCGTGACTCGCGGTTTCACGGACTTCACAACCGGCGCGGCCTTCACTGGCTTCGGGGCGACAATCGCCACCTTCCCGATCGCGTTCGCCTTGATGTTCTCTTTGCTCACGACGCGGAAGGTCGCCGTCGCCGCTCCCGCCTGCTGACCGACGACACGCAACACCGCGTGGTGAACCTGGCCCGGTTCAAGAGCGCCGACCGCCAGCTCCAGTTGCGAGCCGTGCTTGTGCTTCAGCGATCCGGGCACATCCGCCCAGATGCGGACATCGCTGAGGGCCGTCTCGCCGGTGTTCTGCACTTCCAGCTTCAACTCGACAACATCATTCACCTTTGCGGCAGGGGCCGCCTTCACCTTGCACGCGACGGCGGGGTGCAGCGGACGCGGACGCGGCGGGGCAACCACCGGTTCGGGCACTGGTTGCGGTTCGGGGGTCTTTTCCACGATCGGCGCAGGCTCCGGGTCGGGCTTACGTGGCTCTGGCGGACGTGTCACAGGGACTTCTTCCACCGGCTCGATGATTCGCTTCGGACGTTCCCGCGGGGCAATCTCCGGGGCCACTTCTGCTTCGAGCGGCACCTCTTTTTCACCCGCTTCGACTTGAACAGTCGCCGCGACGATGGCTTCCGCGAGAACGATCACTTCGTGCTGTCGCACTCCCGGTTCACGGGCAAACCAGTCGAGCCCAGCGGAGCGTTCGCGGCCCGGGCGCAAACGCCGGAACTCGCGTTCGAGCAAGCCGTCGTGCAATCGTGCTGACGGATGGGCTCCCGTCACGAACGGCAGCAACGCCATCGATTCGGTCACGAGCACCCGTCGCAGCGGATCCTTGCCATCATTGCGGACGAGCACTTCGGAATGCCCGGCTTGACCCACTCCGGCCTGCTGCGGTGCGTGCAGTTGCACCCGCAATGCGACATCGGCCTGATTGCCATACGCCGTGGGATCCGACCAGACATCGTCTTCATCAACGGCGGCGGTATTCAACTCGGGATCACCCGCGTAAGCCACCGGGATTTCCAGCTCGGCTTTCGGTCGGTCACGTCCCCGGTCCCAACCGTCCGGCTGATCGCTCATGGTTCGTTCAACGAGATCGGCCATCGCACTCAGCGCGGTGAGAATCTCAGGTCGCACCACGGGCTGATGCGGCTGCCGCAGCCATTCCACGAACGACTCCAGCCGCGGCGGTTCGATCACCGGCTCAGGCAAGTCGCGCTTCACCGGCGTGACCACCGCCACAGGTTCCGGCTCCGGGAGTGTGCGGGTTCGTCGCGCCTGTAATGGTGGCAGCTTGCCGCGGAAGA
>DASRYX010000317.1:0-3313 GCA_035686985.1 Planctomycetaceae bacterium
GTGGCGGAGGTTCGGTCGTTCAAAGTGGAAAGAACGAGCAGCGCCTGTTCTTGTCCCCGCCAGGACGGTTCGGCCAGGACCGTACGACTTACGCTGAGGATCGCCGATTTCAGTTCTGCCTGGGGAGCCAAGGACAGGAAAACATCACGGATGTGGCGGCGTAGTCCTGGGTGCGGATCGTCGAGCAGGCGGCCGACAAAACTGATGCGCTCGGGTGTCGGCGAGCCGAGGTAGAGTTCGATTCCTTCCCGTCGGACATTCGCGTCCTGATGGCGCATCGCCAACTCGGCGAACATCAACGCGCGTTCCGGGTCAATGACCCGCAGACAGGCGAGAGCCTTGGATGCCACGGTGGGCTCGGGTTCGTTGACCATCGCTGCTAACATGTCGCGCGCGGCTGTCGAACCATGCTCGGACAGCAGGGCAATCGCACAGAGACGTGTTGCGGTTTCAGGCTGTACCAGCTGACGGCGCGCGTCATCCTCTAATTCCGTCGGCTGGATTCGCCCCACGGCTTCCGCGGCGGTCAAGCGAACGGCCAGTGGCTGCTGGCGATCGTGCACCAGTGCCAGCAGTTGCGGACTAGCCTGCGGATCTTTGACCTGTGCAAGGCCGCGCATGGCAAGAATGAGATCCTGCCGTCGCACATTGCGATCGCTGAGCCGTTGAGTCCAGAGCGCCCGCATCGGTTCATGATTCCATTCGGCGAGAACCGGTTCCACGAGTTGTCGCAGGGACTGGTTCCCCTGCTGCGAGCGGTGGAATAGCGTCGCCGCAGATTCGCGATCCTTCAGCATGATGAGCGTCCGGGCGACCGCAAACCGGGCCGGAAGCGTGGTGTCATCGGCAGTGAGGCGTTTGCGAAGGTCCGGAATCAGCGAATCGACAGCAGGCATCCCCATCTGAAACGCCTGTGCGATGGTCGCCGAGGCCCGACATTGCAGATCAACTTCCGGTCGATTCAACGCCTGTCGCCACAAATCGAGGCACCGCTGGTCATACACCACAATCGGATCGATTGTCGGCACATCCGGATCGGAGTACGAAATGTAATCCAGCTTGAACGTGTCCGCTGCCCAGCCTTCTGCCGGCATCAGCAGCGAAATCACGAAAAGAAATGAAACGATGCGCATCGTCGCCAGCCTGGTCGCAATGATTATTGAGGACGGGAGATCTGCCATGTTCTGAGAAACAAGGTGATGACGCTGATGACGGAGGCAACGCCCAGAAACCACCAGTTGGCGGGCAGCAGGTCGTATTCCCGAAACCCATGGAACCGGATGATGGACAGCCCGGCCGCAACGGGATTCAGAGTCAGCGCTGCTTCGACGACGTCATGTCCGAAGGGCGCATCGCGGCCGAGCCAGATCAGGATCGGAGCCCCGCAAATCGCCAACTGGAAGGCATAGGCCGCCGCGGTGGCGGTCATCGTCCGCCGGAATAAGCTTCCCACGGCTGCGCTGGTCGTCAGCACAAAGACGGCGGTTATCGCCAGGCTGAGGACGACGCGCTGAATCTGGTCGCGCTGTCCCGGATCGATGTAGACCATCACGACATAGCCCGGCAATGTTGCGCACAACACCAGCATCAAAGTCAGGATTACGCTAAGCAGTTTTCCCCAGAGGATCCGTGTGACGGACAGGGGCGTCATCTGCAGGAGCACCCAGCCGCCGGATTCCAGTTCGGTCGCCAGTAATCCCGCGGCGAGACTCGGCGTGATCAGTACGAGCAGGGCGATCTGCAGCACGACCATGACCGCGCCGACGGTCGCGACATCCAGATCGACCGTGCGGGTGACCGTCAGGATCGAAATCGCCAGCGACAGCATCGCACAGGTGGACACCAATCGCAGCAGCCAGTGCAGTCGCCCAAATTTGCGGCAGCGAAACTCTTTCACCATCACCGGATTGGTAAGCGGGCCGATCGAACCCGACCGCCGTTGGGGATCCACGATGAAAAACAGACGTCGCAGAAGCTGCGCCGAGAAACCTTGATCGTTGCTGATGGTGCCCGCGGCGCGGGACCGATCGAAGACGGAGTAATTGAGCCGCGAGATGGTCACCAGCGAGCACACCACGGTGATCGCCAGCGAAAGGAGAATGAAGCGACTGACGACATCGGTTGTCGAAAGAACGCCCCGGCTGCCGACATCACCCAGTCCCAGTTGCGACGATAGCGCGGCATAGGGCGACAGGCATCGGGCCCAGTCGGCGAGCGTTGCCAGCAGTCCCTCGGTCCCGGCGAACAACGGGTAGGGCAGCAGGACAACAATACTGACCAGGAACACGACGCCGTACGCATTTCGGACGGCCGCATCAGTGGAAGTCGAGTTTACACTGATCAGCAAACTGGTTGCCGTGAACATCAGCGCCGTCAGTGTGAGCAGGAAATAAACGGCCAGGAGTCCGCGAACAAGCGACACGCCGCCCAGTGCATAACACGCGGCCGCAGCCGGAAAGCTGACCACCAGCACGAGGCACAACAGTGCGAGGACCGCCGTCAGCTTGCCGAAGTAGATCTTCCACGGCCCGAGCGGCGTGTTGAGCAGCAGCGCCAATGTTCCGGACCGGGTTTCGCGCACAATACTGGTGGCCGGGATCGCCGGCAGCATCAGCAACAACGCCGACAACAAGCCAAACGCAAACGCGCGGAAGACATCCAGCGACTGGCTGCCGGATAACGCCACGCGGGCATCGGTCGGCCAGCGCAGCACGACCAGCAGCGCAAAGCTGATGGCGATTGCCGCCTGCAGCAACGCAAACCGTTTTCGCCGAAGGACGCCGGACAGTTCACGCCACACAACCGGATTGGAGAACATCAACGGCTCTCCGTCACAGCAGCGGCATCGGGGCGGGCGAAGGACATGAACGCCTCTTCGAGATCGGTCTGCAGCTCGCGATACTGCGCCACGCGGATTCCGCGGTTGACCAGCTTTTCAAGCAACTGACTCAGTTCAGCCTCGCGCATGGTCGTGCGAAACCGAACCGCCCCTTCCGTCGCGGCTTCGGTTACGCTCGTACCGGCTTCAATCGCCTCGCGTACGATTTGTGCTGCAACGGCGACCTGGTCTGCTGCCACAAGCTGCAGTTCAATCGTGCGCTGCTGACTCACCTGGCGACCGATTTCCTCAACCGTCCCGTAAGCCCGCAGCGTGCCATGCGTCATGATCGCAATGCGCTGACAGATGCGGGACAGTTCGGTGAGAATGTGACTGGTGACGAGCAGCGTCTTGCCGGACGCCGCGAGCTTAAGCAACAGATCCCGCATTTCCACGCGGGCTTGCGGGTCCAGTCCGTTGGCCGGTTCATCGAGA
>DASRYX010000318.1:0-3818 GCA_035686985.1 Planctomycetaceae bacterium
TCGAATTCCCGTGGGAGCACGAACGCACCCGGCATGTCAATGTGCCGCGGTTGCAGGAGCTTTTCCGGGAGTTCGGTTTCCGCAAACTGATTGACGATGTCCGCGGGCTGGGACCGAGTACGCCGTCGAAGACCGTGGTTGCACCGAGCAAATCCAAAACGCGTTCGTTGTTTGATGATGATGAACGGGAGGGCGAAGCTCCCGCTGAGCCGCGATCGGTTAACTCGCCTCACGAGGAAGAAGGGTCAGCAGGAGCTTTGGCCTCCCCGAAGGTGGAGCGGATCTGGGAACTTATCGACTTGCCGGAAAAGTTCACGGCGTTCGTGGCTGAATTGCGCGAACAAAAACGGATCTGCCTCGATCTGGAAACGACGAGTCTGGACCCGCGACGGGCGAAGATCGTCGGCTGGGCGTTCTGCTGGCAACCGGGGCGGGCGTTTTATCTGCCGGTGCAGGGACCGCCGGGAAGCGTGCTCCTCGATCCGCAAGCCGTCGTCGACGCGCTGAAGCCGATTCTCGAGACGCCGGAACTGGAACTGGTCAATCAGAACGTGAAGTACGATCTGATCGTGCTCCGCGGGGTCTGCATTCACCCGCAGAATCTCGGCGTCGATCCGATGGTCGGCGACTATCTGCTCGATGCCGGAGCCCGGTCGCACAGTCTCGATACGCTGCTCGAAAAGTATCTGCATCGGACCGGCATTTCGATCACGGAACTCATCGGCACCGGCAAAAACCAGAAATCGATGGAAGAGATTGATGTCACCCGGGTCGGGGAGTATGCCTCGGAAGACGCCGATTGTGCGCTGCAAATTGCGGATATCATCGCCGGTGAGCTGCGCGAGCAGAACTTGTGGGATCTCTACTGGAATCTGGAGCGCCCGCTCATCCCCGTGCTGGCGGAGATGGAATACAATGGCATTCGGGTCGATGCGGACGAACTCGCACAGCAATCCGTCGAGCTGACGGCCGAACTGGAACGGCTCGTCGGCGAAATTCACACTCTCGCCGGTCATTCGTTCAACATCGATTCGCCGATTCAGCTGCGGACGGTGCTGTTCGACGAACTCGGACTGCCGGTGAAAAAGCGGACGAAAACCGGGCCCAGTACCGATCAGGACGTGCTGGAAGAACTCGCGTCGCTGCATCCGCTGCCGGCGAAAATCATCGAGCATCGCCAGGCGAGCAAGCTCAAAGGGACCTATGTCGACGCGCTGCCGTTGCAGATTCATCCTGAAACCGGCCGCATTCATTGCTCGTTCAACCAGGTCGTCGCAGCAACCGGGCGGCTGAGTTCCAATGACCCGAACCTACAGAACATTCCGATCCGCACGCAGGCCGGACGACGCGTCCGCAAGGCGTTTGTGCCTGCCGAGCCCGAGTGGAAACTGATCTCGGCGGACTACTCGCAGATTGAACTGCGGATGCTCGCGCACTTCAGTCATGACAACGTGCTGCTCGATGCGTTTGAGCAAGGCGTCGACATTCACACCGCCGTGGCATCCAGCGTGTACGGTGTCGAACGCGAGTTTGTCACGTCGGACATGCGCCGCGTTGCGAAGGCCGTGAATTTCGGCGTGATCTACGGACAAAGTCCGTACGGCCTCGCGGCGGCGATCAACATTCCGCAGGACGACGCCGCGAAATTTATCGACGACTACTTCGCGAAATACGCCGGGGTGACGCAGTTCCTCGAAGAAGTGCTCGATGAATGCCTGCGCACCGGTTATGCGAAAACGATTCTCGGTCGACGGCGGCGCATTGAAGGCATTCGCCCGGATCGCAACCGGAATCGTAATCTCGCCGAACGCACGGCGATCAACACCGTCATTCAGGGTTCCGCTGCGGACCTGATCAAGCAGGCGATGATCAACGTGTTTCACAGGATGAAGACGGAAAACCATCCGGGACGGATGCTGCTCCAGATTCACGACGAACTGGTGTTCGAAGCGCCGGAAGACGCCGTTCCCTCGCTGGTCCGGCTCGTGCGCGAGGAAATGGAAGGGGCGATGAAGCTGGAAGTCCCCCTCGCCGTGGATGTGTCCGCCGGTGAGAACTGGTTGGAAACGGAGCCGTACGGTTAACGTTCTTCGATCTTGATCTGCGAGATCGGCGTCCCTTCCGGCAGATCCTTGATCTGCTGGTGGATCTGGCCGTGGATGCTGACGTGGACGCTGACATCGGTCGGTTCGATGTTGTCGATCTCGTCATCGCCGCCGAGAACCAGCGGGCGTTCGTGGCTGTAAACCTGCTGCGGCTCCAGGGTCTTTCCCGCCTTGCGCAGCTGCACGATCCGCGCGGGGAAGAACCGTTCGGTAACAAACTGATTGTTGGTCAACAGCTCCTGGAATGTTGCACCGTCATCCGCGACGGAATCGATTTCGCCACCGACGACATCGATGAAGTAGACCGTCCCCGATTCACCCTGAGCGAAGACATCCCCCATCGCCGTGAGCAACACCGGCCGCAAGGGTTCCGGCATTGCCCATTGCCAGTCGGCGAGGAGAGCATTCATCGCCACGTCGCGCGGGCTGATCGTCAGGTCATTCATCGTGATAGGCATGATCGGCGTCCTGAAGAGTGCAAGGACCGACTCAGATGAGGCCGCCGAGCTTACTCTTTCGTAAGCCATTTCAGCTACCCAATTCAACGCAATCCTGAGGGACTACGTCTCTTCGAAGTCGAGATTCGACTGCGGTGCGCGCGGGGGAGCGCGGCGGCGTTTACCGGCGGATTGCCCCGGTTGTTCGACCGTCGCGGTCGCATCGAACGGCGCGGTTTGCGGATTGCCGTTCGCGTCAAAGCCGACGAGCTGCTCGATCTGCAGTTCAGCGGCGTCGAGCAGCCGGTAACACGTCTGCAGCAACTCCACGCCACGGCCGAAGTCTTTCAGACCTTGTTCCAGTCCCGTGGAGCCGTCCTCCAGTTGCGCGGCGATCCGCTGCAGCTCCGCGAGCGCAGCTTCAAACGACAACGGCGGCGATTCGATATCTGACATTCTTAAACTCAGGCTGCTTTGAAAACCGGCGGCGACGAAGCGCTTACTCTTCCTGTTGCTTCAGAGCCACCATCGCGGCTTTATCGGAGATATCTTTGCGACACCAGGCCCCGTCCCAGCGGATGCATTTCACCGCCTGATACGCATGCAGCTTGGCTTCGCTGATCGTGTCCCCGAGTGCGGTCACCCCCAGCACGCGACCGCCATCGGTCACGACCTGGCCGTCGACCAGCTTCGTCCCGGCGTGAAAGACCTTGGCGTCGGGAAGCTGAGCCGCTTCTTCCAGACCGCGGATCGGCGAGCCCTTCGCATAATCGCCGGGATAACCCGCGGCGGCCATCACCACGCAGACTGACGGTCGCGGGTCCCATTCCAGCGATTCAATCGTGTCGAGCTTGCCTTCCGCCGCAGCCATCAGCAACGCGGCGAAGTCCGACTTCAACCGCATCAGCACGGCCTGCGTTTCGGGATCACCGAAGCGGACGTTGAATTCGAGAACTTTCGGGCCCTGATTCGTAATCATCAGCCCCGCATACAGGCATCCGCGAAAGTTGCGGCCGTCTTTGCGGAGTTCATGCACCACCGGGATCAGAATCTTTTCGATCGCCGTGTCGACCAGTTCCGGCGTCAGCACCGGCGTCGGTGAGTAAGACCCCATACCGCCAGTGTTGGGGCCGGTATCGTCATCAAACGCCGCCTTGTGATCCTGGGCCGCTTCCAACGGAATGATCGTGTGGCCGTCGACAATCGCTAGCAGGCTCGCTTCCTGACCATCGAGAAATTCTTCGATCACAATCCGCGCGCTCGCCGCACCGAATTC
>DASRYX010000319.1:0-8978 GCA_035686985.1 Planctomycetaceae bacterium
AGGCGACGGACAACATCAGTGGCAAACTCACGTTGAGGCATAACGATTTTCAAAGCGACATCAACAAGCCCGAAGCGCAAGCGACGGGTCAACTCTTGGATCAGAAACCCGTCGCTTGCGCTTCGGGCTCGTTGCATTATCTTACATCGAATTTGTTCATTCCCCGCAACACGGACACACGTCCGGTACGAAGACGGTCAGCGTCGCAGTGTATTTGCTGCCTTCGTAGTCAGTTCCCTTCTCTGCCGTCTCGTGGTGGACGACGACCAGATAATAGTTCCCGTCTTTCGGCGTGAACGATGCGCGGCCGTTGTCGTTCGTAGTTCGTTCGTGGTTCGCGTCAATGCCCTCTGAGAGTGTCACACCGCGGGGGATGAAGGCAACCCGGGCTCCCGCGAGCGGCTTGTTCTGGAACAGCACTTTCACCCGGATCGGCACATCGGGTCCCATCGGCGTCACGGTGCTGGATTCCGGAACGAGTTCCAGCGGGTGGCCGAGGACTTTATCGAAGCCGGGGTTCTCGTGCGGAATTTCTCCGAGATTCTTTGCGGCGACGAAGAACGTTTTGGCGCTTCGCACGGAGCGCTGCGGTTTGCCGTGGTTGACCACTTTGTCGAGCGTGTGCTCGATCAGATACAGCCCCGGTTCTGTCACCGCGGCTTTGGTGGTCCAGAACCCTTCCTTCGGCGTGTAGCCGACATCGACCAGTCGCGAGGCGAGATCCAGCGGCGAGCCCTTCGGACCGTGCAAACGGAGGGTAACGCCGTCGAGCGTGATCTTGCTGGCGAGTTTGAAGTCCCGGTGTTCATTCCCGTGGTTGCCCAGCATCAAGTCGACGTGGACCGCGTCACCCATGCGGATGATGTTGGTATTCGTCTGCACCCAGGTGTCGTGCGCGGCGGCAATGGTTGTCAGAAAGCAGAAGGTCAGTGCGGTACTGGAGACCTTGAACATGATAGATATCTTCACCAAGAGGAAAAGCGTCTAAAATCACCGGGGGACTTACGTCCCCCCGCTCGCCGAAGAGCTAAAACTCGCCGATGACTTCGCCGCCGGATTTCGAACCGAGGGCTTGCCAGATGGGTAAGTGGATGTTGTCGCTGACGAAGCGTGTCGAGCCGTCGCAGAGCAACGCATGCACGCCGCCCGTGTGGCGACTCCGGGCCGCGGTTCGACCGGCGTTGTTGCTGTTGTTGCCGCAGTCGAACTGCCTGGAGTTTGGGTTCAGGGCGTGATTATACAGCGTGTCGCCGAAATGGCCGTTCATCCATTTCGCGCCGCGCAGACCGGACCACGAACCCGCCGCACCGACGACGCAATTGGTGGCGCTGGGATCGGTGCCGGTGATCGTGTCGTTCTGCGCTGCGGTGAGTTTCAGCACCTGCAGCGTGGCATCGACCGGGGGTGTACTGGCGGGAATGGAACCCGCACCGTTCCCACCAATTGCGGCCCCATTGCCGACGGTCTGCTCGCTGAAGGCCACGGTGTTGGACATGCCGTCGGTGACATCACGGAACCGCGTAACGCTGCGCAGCTTCACGTCCATCATCACACCATCACCGAGCCGGATATACCGTGTCGCAGCATCGGTTCCGCTTCCCGTGCAGGCGATGTAATTGGTCGGCGCGTAGGAGTTGCCCGGCGGGGTTCCCAGGTCGCTTGGACAGCGATACATCGGGACAATCGTGAGTGCCGCAATGACATTCTGCGAGTACGGCAGCACGGGCGGTTCGACAAACGTCGGGGCTTTGTTGAAGTCGATGAGGTTGTAGAGCGTCGAGTCATCCAGGTACGGGAGGATCGCCGCGTGAGCCGAAAAGACCATCGGGAAGCCGACGCGGCCGGGCGGGAAACTTCCGTGGCTCGATTCGTAGTTGTGGACGGCAAGGCCGATCTGCTTGAGATTGTTGCGGCACTGCGTCCGCCGGGCGGCTTCGCGGGCCTGTTGGACAGCGGGTAACAGCAGCGCGATAAGAATGGCGATGATCGCGATCACCACCAGCAGTTCAATGAGCGTAAAGCCGCGCGCCGAGCGCGGCGGGACAGGGATCATGAAGTCCTCTCCAAAGACGAAAAGCGAACGTCAGGCCACCATTAGAGCTGCGAGCGGACACACCAAGCACGACGCTCGGACAAACAATCATGGCTCTGACAGAGGCGCGCGCCACCATGACGCGCGGCGATCAGGCGGAGAGAAACTGATCGCGCGGCGGAGGAACCGCGGGGCGTGGACGAAGACCGACGGCCGACTCATCGTGTCCGATGGCGCTAAGATTCACGTCGGCGGCAAAGGACAGCGTTACGGGAATTGTCATAACGCGCGGATCACCGGACCAAAGTAGTCCGAGATGTTCCGCGCCGCCACAACCGCAACTCGTCACGATAGGGAGTGACGACTTCGTTGATTCCGCCGCCTTCGTCTTCGCACAGCAAGACTTGCTCGGCGGTGTGGCACGCTTGGCACAACAAGACTTGGCTGGTGCTTTCGTCAACTGGCAACAGCAGCGACCGGCCCGTCGTCGCGTCGGCGAACATTGGCAGCTCTGACCGGGGACTAAGGCACATGCTGTTTCCGAGGTCGCCGAAACGGCGACCACCTTGGAGAGCCATTCCCCGACGGGTAAGCCGAGACTGGTCAGCACAAACCAGACCACGACACTGCACGTCCCCCAATGGGACCGGATCGTCGGCATCGTCGGCTTGCGCGAACCAAACATGCATCAGCCTCACTGACGCAGTTTAATCCGCAGGACCGGGCGTGCCAATCAAGCCGCCGCTTCACCAGAGCTCTCAGACGCAGAAAACCGTGGGCGATTTTCGACGCAAGTCGGCATGTCAGTGTCCTGACTTCTTCGCAGGAGCGCCATGGCCGCCGGATTTGGCACCGTGCCCTGATGCTTTTTCGGCACCGTGGCCACTCGACTTCGCGCCATGGCCGGACGCCTTTTCTGCGCCGTGCCCACCACCCTTTGCACCGTGACCGGAGTCCTTGGCCGTGCCATGACCACCGGACTTGGCCGCACCATGCCCGGAAGACTTCGCGGCGCCGTGTCCGCCGCCGTGACCGTCTTCTTTCTCTTCCGCGTGGTCGTCACCATGGCTGTCAGCGGCCGGTTGTGGAGGAGCAACGTACTCTTTGAACCGTCCCGCGCGTTCTTCTGCCGTGGGTTTGAAGTCGTAGGCGAACTCGCTGACCGAGAAGATTTCGACCCGCGAATTCATGGCCCGCCAGACTTCGTCCTTGTGCTCGGAATAGGGTTCGAAATCACCATCCTGGCTGAGGCGAATGCGGGCGGCCTCAATTCCAAGTTCGGTGAGATAGGTTTTCGTGGCGAGACAACGGGCATAGCAGAGCGACCAGGAATCTTTGAACTTGTCCGGACCGCTCGTTGCCAAGTCGAACTTCGAGGCGTGGCCGCGGAGTTCGATCTTGTTCGGCTTGCCCATCAGTTGCGGGGCGAGCGCCTTGATCTGGTCGCGCGCCTGCGTGTTGAGCTCTGTCGCACCTTCGTCGAATAGAACCATCGTCCCACTGGTCCGCGAGCGGCCGAGATCATCGAAGATGCGAATGAGCGGTGGTTTCCCGCCGCCGTCCCCTTCCGCGTTCGAGGCATCGCGTTTGTCCGAGCCGTGCGGTCCGGCCTGTTCGCCCTGCAACGCCGCGAGAGCACTGGCCCCTTCAATCCCGTGGATCGAGGTGGCCCGGGCTTCTTTGGCAACACCGAGTGGATTTTCGAAGTACTGGGCGATCGATTCCTTCACGGCTTTGTTCTGCGACGTGAGCCACATCACCATGAAGAAGGCCATCATGGCCGTAACGAAGTCGGCGTACGCCACTTTCCAAGCACCACCGCCGCCGGCCATCGTATCGTCACCTTACTGTTGATCGTGCAGAAATCGCGACCGTTCGGACACGGTTACTTCGCGTCGATCTCTTTGAAGAGCTCTTCGAGTTCCGTGCGGCCCGGTCGCACTTCCGTCCCAATGCCGCGGCGGGCCTGCTCGATGGCGACTTTCGGCATGCAATCATGCGTCGCGGCAAGAATGATCACCGAGATCGCCTTGAAGAACATCGATTCCTGATGGCCCAGCATTTCCATCCGGGATGTCAGCGGGCCCAGGAACCCGTACGATGCGAGAATTCCGAGGAACGTCCCCACGAGAGCGGCACCGACGTGGTGGCCGATTTCCTCCACAGGCCCGTCGATGTGGGCCATGGTGATCACGATTCCGAGCACGGCGGCCACAATGCCGAAGCCCGGCAGGGCGTCTGCCGTCTTCTGGAGAACGGCGATCGCGGCGTGATGTTCTTCATGCAGCACATGCATTTCCGCTTCGAGCTGTTCCGCCATCTGCTCCGGATTCGCACTGCCTTCAATGATCGGCGCGAAGCCGTCGCAGAAGAAATCGAGCACGTGGTGATTCTTCGAGATCCGCGGATACTTGTTGAAAATCGCGCTTTCGTGGGGCTGGTTGATATGCGGTTCGAGCGACAGCAAGCCGTCACGCCGGGCGACGCGCAGCAGTTCGTACGACAGCTTGAATAGATCGCGGTATGCCTGCTTGTTGAACGGCGAGCCTTTCAGTGTGCCGATCAGCCCACTCACGAGGTCCTTGATGACCTTCATTGGCGACATGATGACCAGCGCACCGAGTGCGCAGCCGCCGATGGTCAGCATTTCGTACCACTCGAACAGCACGATGACGTTGCCGCCCGAGAGGGTGAAGCCCGCGCCGACTGCCCCGAGGACGATGATGCAGCCGATAATAACGATCATGTGCGTTCCCGCCGTGAGATGCAGAAAACGGAATCTGCGGAGCACTCTTAATGCAACGACCGCCGGGGCGTAACAACACGCCGAGCGCAGTTGTGCTCCTCTTCCCTCGTCAAACGTAGCTTGCAAATGTGAGGAGGAAGCAACATCCCGTTGTCATTTCTACAACTGCCACGCGCGGAGTCTCGGGCGTGACTGAACCAGCCCGCAGCGCCGGCAGCGGATCAAAAGGAAAGCCCAGGGATGGCGATCCCTGGGCTTCGGGTTGTGACAGTGATGCGGATTGTCGGGCGGTTACCCGTGCAGGCCGCAGCACTTCTTGAACTTCTTGCCGCTGCCGCATGGGCAGGGATCGTTGCGGCCGACTTTCTGACCGGCGTTGCGGATCGGATCGATCGCGCGCGCTGTCTGGCCCGGTTCGAGCTGTCCATTGCCGTTCGAGTTGTGGCTCGATTCCTGCACCGCCGGGCCGTCATCCACCGGCGCGGCGTGCGTGGCCGAGGTCACCTGCCACAGCGAGCCCACATATTCCGGGCTTTGCTGCTCGACGCGGAAGATCGCCCCGGTCACCTGCGTGGCGATCCGGTCCCACATCTGATCGAACGCCCGCATGCCTTCCCGGCGGTATTCGACTTTCGGGTCCTTCTGAGCATAACCAACGAGGCCAATGCCGGCCCGCAGGTGGTCCATGTAATAGAGGTGTTCTTTCCACGAAGTGTCAAGCACTTCGAGGATGATCGACCGTTCGGTCTGGTACAGCTCGGGGCGATATCGCAGCTCGTAAGCATGTAGGACTTCACGTTCGACAGTCTCGCGTGTTTCCCGTTCAAGCTTTTCCACCATAAGATTGGCCGCGAACTCGCGATTGGCCCAGTCCACCAGCTTCGTGAGTTCCGGGACGCTGATCACGCGCGGATCTTCAACAACGTCTGTAGCTTTGCCGTTCTTGCGTACCGCAGACGGCGATTCGATCTGTCCGAACGCAGCGTTGAGGAAGTCGCCGAGCTTTTCGAGTTCGCTTCCCTTTTCGAGGAACCGGGCACTCGCGGTGCGAAGTTGGTCGGCGATTGCGTGCTTCGGGAGATTCGCGAACTGTTCTGCCGCCAGGCGTTCCTGGAAGCGAGCGTTGGCCCAGCGGGTGAGCCCTTCGCGATCGTAGCGTTCGCCGCCCTGCCCACCGCGATCCGCCATGAAACTCGTGAGCCCGACCATCACCGGGAACTCGATTTCCTTGTGGCGATAGAAGTCGGTGATCGCTTTCTCAATGTGGTCCGCGGCTTCGACGGGCGACTTGCCGAGGAAATCAGTTTCCGCGACGGTGACGCCGTACTGGTGCAGCACCCAGTCACTGAGCGACTTGCGGCCCCAGTTTTCGTCGAGGAACACGGCCACCGGATCCAGGTTCCAGCGACCGACCGCTTCCTTGGCGCGGTCGTACAGATAGACCTGCAGGTTCTCGAGACCGATCTTCTTCAGGTCGCGATCATTCGTGTTGAGGCCGAAGCGGGCATTGACCCACTTCGACATTGCGACCCAGTTCCGTTCCCGTTCGTCCTCGACGTGCTCGGGCAGATTCTCTTCGACGGCTTCGCGGATCAGGACATCGGCCTGGCGCTCGCCTTCATCGATCAGCTTGCTTTTGGCATCCTCAGCGGTCATCCCTTTGATGTCGCTCATGTCGAGCTCGATGCCCAACTGCTGATTGGCCCACGCGACCACGGTTTCCCAGCGGTAATTCGGCGCGAGCAAATGCTTGGTCGAACGCTCCAGTTGCCGTTCAATCATTTCAAGAATGAGATGCCGGCAGTTGGACCCTTTGAGAATCCGCTGCCGGTACGAATAGACGCGCTTGCGCTGCTCGTCCATGACCTCGTCGTATTCCAGCAGGTGCTTGCGAGTTTCGAAGTGACGTTCTTCGACCTTCTTCTGCGCCCCTTCAATCCGGCTGGTGACCATGGGGGACTCGATGCGTTCCCCTTCCTGCATGCCGAGCCAGGCGAGGGCATTTTTCACCCAGTCCCCGGCGAACTTCCGCATCAGGTCGTCTTCCAGCGACAGGAAGAACCGGCTGGACCCTGGATCCCCCTGACGACCGGCGCGACCGCGCAGCTGCAGGTCGATCCGGCGGCTGTCATGACGCTCGGTGCCGACGACGTGCAGTCCACCGACGCCAGCGACTTCACGCCCTTCCGACGCCATCCCTTCGCGCTCGGCGATCTTTTTCGTCGTTTCTTCCCAGACGTACTTCGGCACTTCCAGACGGGTGGGGAACTCCTCTTTCAGTTCATCCCACGCCATGTATTCCGGGTTACCGCCGAGAATAATGTCGGTCCCGCGGCCGGCCATGTTGGTCGCGATTGTCACCGCATTTTTGCGGCCGGCTTGAGCGATGATCTCGGCTTCACGCTCGTGATGCTTGGCGTTGAGCACATTGTGCTTGATGCCCCACTTCGTCAGTTTGTTGCTGACGATTTCCGAGTTCTCGATCGACACAGTCCCCACGAGAACCGGCCGGCCCGTCGTGTGGACTTCCTTCACCTCTTCAACGACCGCGTCCCATTTTTCCTTCTCGGTGCGGTAGATCGCGTCGGCGTTGTCCTTCCGCTTATTGGGGCGGTTGGGTGGCACGTTGAGAACGTCAAGTTTGTAGATCTTCCAGAACTCGTTGGCTTCCGTCATCGCCGTGCCGGTCATACCGGCCAGCTTCTTGTACATGCGGAAGAAGTTCTGCAGCGTGATTGTCGCGAGGGTTTGCGATTCTTCACGGACGCGGACGCCTTCCTTCGCTTCCACCGCCTGATGCAGACCGTCGCTCCACTGCCGACCCACCATCGGGCGGCCGGTGTGCTCATCCACGATGATCACTTCGCCCTGCTGCACCATGTAATGGACATCGCGCTTGTAAAGGTGAATCGCCTTCAGCGAGTTATCAATCAGGTGCGGCCATTCCATGTTGCCCGCGGTGTAGAAGCTTTCCACTCCGGCGAGTTCTTCCGCGTGCCGGACCCCGGCGTCGGTGAGATGGCAGGTGTGTTCCTTTTCCTTTACCTCGAAATGTTCATCGCGCTTCAACTGCAAGGCGATGCGGTGGGCCTTCGGGTACTTCGTGACATCATCCGTCGCCGGGCCGCTGATGATCAGCGGGGTCCGTGCTTCGTCGATGAGGATATTGTCGACTTCGTCGATGATCGCGAAGTCGAGCGGGCCCTGCACCTGCTCCTGCAGCGACCACTTCATGTTGTCGCGGAGATAATCGAAACCGAACTCGTTGTTCGTGCCGTAAGTGATGTCTTTGCCGTAGGCGATCTTTCGCGCGGTGGCATCCATCTGTGACTGAATCGCGCCGACGGTGAGCCCGAGGCCCATGTGGAGCGGACCCATCCATTCCATATCGCGGCGGGCAAGGTAATCGTTGACCGTCACCACATGCACGTGCCCGGCGAGGGCGTTCAGGAATGAGGGCGACGTTGCCACGAGGGTCTTCCCTTCCCCCGTCGACATTTCCGCAATCATGCCCTGATGGAGGATCGCGCCCCCGATCATCTGCACGTCGTAATGACGCATCTTGAGATAACGCTTGCCGGCTTCGCGCACCGCGGCGAATGCCTCGGGCAGCAGCATGTCGAGCGTTTCGCCGTCCCGCAGCCGAGCCCGCATCTTCGACGCGGTTTCTTTCAGTTCAGCTTCGGACTTCTGCTCCCAGACCGGTTCGAGCGCGTTGATCCGCTCCAGAGCCGATCCCGGGGCAATCGTGGTGTTACCCTGCTTGTCCCGCAGGAAGCCCAGTTGCCGCACGCGGCGTTCGTTCGACGAGCCGAACATCGACGTAATGAGCCGTTCGGCCTTGGCGAGACCCGCGTTAAAAACGTCGCCAATCTTGTCCAAAACTTCCATCGGTCAGCTTTCCCTGGCGGCCAGAGGTCGACTGGTTCACAGGCAGGTTCTTCGCCGAATTCGTTGCGGCAAAAAAAGTTGCGGCGGGAAGTGAATCCTGAGTCCGCCGTGCGTGAACCGTCTCCCTACGGAATTCGCTTTGTACTCTTCTGACATCCCACACCACGGCGGGAAGGCCAGACTGTCAAATCGACAGTCCCGGCAACGACGCCCTCATTGGCGAAATGGATGACTGTCGACGTAACTTCTCAATTCCCAAGCGTATTAGTTCGATCGCGAATGGTCAATCCCGCTCGAACAGCCCGGAGA
>DASRYX010000320.1:0-1618 GCA_035686985.1 Planctomycetaceae bacterium
CGGGAATTCGGCGGTGAGCGCCTGGCGGGCCTCTTCCAGATCCTGCACCACGTGCACGCCCGCTGACAGAAAGTACGGCATCATCAGCACGCGCGTCGCCCCATGCTGCACGCAGGCGCGGCCCCCTTCGGCAATCGTCGGCGGAGAGAGTTCGAGATACGCGATCTCGACGATGTCATAGCCGCCTTGAGACGCCACCTGCCGCGCAAGCAGTTGCAGGTCCGCGTTGGCTTCCGGACGGCGGCTGCCGTGGGCGATCAGCAGAACGGCAACTGTTGTAGAAGACGACGTCACGGTCAAAGCTACTTCTTCTTGCCTTTCTTCTTCGGCTTGACTTCCTCTTCCTCGTCAAAGAGGTCGTCATCGGTCGGCTCGAACGCTTCGGAGTCATCGAATGTTTCGATGTCATCCGACATGTCGCCGTGGAACTCGACCGTTTCACCGATCTCGCCGTCTTCATCCGCCAGCAGTTCATCGGATGCACTGACTTCGGGCTCATCGTCGTCGGCAATCGCGGCAGCTTTCTTGTCCGCGGTTTTCGCAGGAGCTTTGGCCGCGGCCTTCCCGCTGAAGAGCAGAATGCCGAACGGCATCAACAACGTGACGGCGGACAGGGCGAGTGAGACCGCTGCGGCGGCCCAGGTCACGGTTTTGAAGTTCTCGCTGTGACTCAGAATCATCATCACCAGGAGCGCGACGAGAATCCCGGCCGGGATGGCAGCGACCAACGAGACGGCGGCGGTTTGCATGCGGGTCACGGTGCGAACTTTCTCGAAAACGGTCCGGGCAATCGATGAACATGCATCCTACGAAGCGCAAGCGACCAGACACAAGATCGGACTTCCGCCGCGAAAAGTGCGGGACAACCCGCTTTGCCTCAAGACTTCCTCATGGGTGAGGACCGCGGCCGCTTTCGACCCGCGCAGGCCGATTCTTCGACCGTTCACCGTGCTCAATCTGACGGATCTAACGCTGCGATCGATTATGCCAGAATCTCCGGCACGACATGGCCGGCGATGTCGGTGAGACGGTAATCGCGCCCCTGGAATTTGAACGTCAGCCGCAGATGATCGACGCCGAGCAAGTGCAGCATCGTCGCGTGTAGATCATGGACGGGGAAGACATTCTCGACGGCGTGATAGCCGAACTCGTCGGTGTTGCCGTAGCTGACACCGCCTTTGATTCCGCCGCCCGCCATCCAGATGGAGAAGCCCTTCTGGTGATGATCGCGGCCGTTGCCCTGGGCCATCGGCGTCCGACCGAATTCACCGCCCCAGATCACGAGTGTTTCATCAAGCATGCCGCGGCGTTTCAGATCGGTGAGCAGGGCCATGCAGGGCTGATCGACTTCCTTCGCGATCTGGGCAATCCCGCCCTGCACGCCGCCGTGATGGTCCCAGTCACGATGATAGAGCTGGATGAAGCGTGAGCCGCGTTCGGCTAATCGCCGGGCAAGCAGACAGTTCGTTGCAAACGAACCATCGCCCTGCTGTGCTCCGTACAACTCCAGCGTCTCTTTCGTTTCGTTCGAGAGATCGACCAGTTCCGGCACGCTGGTCTGCATCTGGAAGGCCATTTCATACTGGCCGATCCGCGTGCTGATTTCAGGATCGTCGAT
>DASRYX010000321.1:0-2331 GCA_035686985.1 Planctomycetaceae bacterium
GTTCGGAGTGGCTTAACAACGTCCAACAGTTGCGGCCACAACTCGCGGGTGACGTCAATTCCACGGTCTCGCTGTCGATGCTCGAACAGTGGCACCGCTGGACGCTGGATCAGCCGAGCGAACCAGACCGGACCGAACGGACCACGCTGCAAGAATTCCTGGCCGCCAACGACGCGCAAGGCTTCCTGAAGTGGGGCGATTCTCAGCCGGCAAATCTTCATGTCGAGTTGCAGTTCGCCCGGTCGCTGGCATCACCATCCGCTTACGCATGGCAGCAAATTCAGCAGGCGTTGCGCGTCCGCTCGATCGCAGAGGAACTGGCGTGTCATCCCGTTGCGGTTCGATGGTTCGCCGAGGATTTGCTGCGAGGCGATCGACTGCGGTGGTACGGCGAACGAAAATTGAGCGACCCCGTTCAAGGTGACGACAGTGCGACCGCGCATCAGGCGCTCCGCGAAGCCGAATCCATTTATCATCAAATCGCTGCCGCCACGGAAAGACTTTCCGCAGCGCACAGTCTCGAAGTGGATCTCCTTGCCGATCTACCCCACTGGATGGCGTTATCCCGCAACCAGTCGCTGGCAATCCGCCCGGCGTTGTCCACGGAACTCCTTCCCCTGATTGGGGACTTGCGTGAGTTCATCGAACTGCTGGCGAACGCCAACGCCCAGGATTGCGGTCGCGTAGAACAACTGCGGCACGGTCTTCAAGCCCGGCGGGATCGCATCTCTGCGTTATTGTTTCCCCAGACTCTCTTCGGAGAGTTCGTCGTGACGGAGACTCCTGCGGGTGAGCTTCGTTTGCACGCCGGGGCCTTGCTGGAGACCCCGTTGCCGACCGCATCACAGCGACAGCTCCTGCAGAAATTTGTCGCCCATCCTCCAATCACGCCGTCGGGTTCACCCGCTGAGATGCCAAACGGAAATGATCCAGTGGCGGTTCTCGTACCCGATGATGAGCTCGAAGGGTGTTTCGCCCGGTTGTTGCAGCCGCTTCAATGGCATTCGGACGGAAAGCAGCATAACGCGGGACGATGGGCCTTTCCCTCAGTCGTGAGCACGTCGCTACCCGGACCGGAGCAAGTCCGTCGATCCGATGAGGCGGCGCCGTGGTGCCAGGCGTATGTCGCCTTGCCCGGAGAGTTGCGAAAACATCTCCGGGATCCATCGTCCGCGGAGTCCACGGCCCGAGCCTGGCAACACACCTTCCCGCTCATCGATCCGCGTGACGAGCTTCCGCTGGTCGTCGAACGCCACATCACCGCATTGCTGCTCGCTGACATGCAACGAGTGATTCACTGGCAATGGCAACAGGCAACGCTGGCTCAGTCGGATACCACGACTCGAGAAGCGGCGCGGTTACAGGAACAAATCGATCACCTGAGCTCGCTGCTCACGAATTCATTTGGCGTGTCGCGCCCGGTTGGCACAAAGGACAGCGTGTGCGTCAGCAGTCCCGGTGTGGTGGATCTTGCCGTGTCGCCCGACCAAACGCTGTTGTTGACCGTTCAGAATCCGCAACACACTGTGACGCAGGTTCGCTATGTCGTCGAGTATGATCCTGCTCTACTCGACGTTCAAACCGCGCAGCAGCATTGCCAGCTGGTGACGCGCGTTCCACGAGCGGAGAGTCACATCTGGCCCTATGAAGCCGATCATCCGCCGGAACCAACGTGCGAATTGGCCAGCGAGGGACAGGACGAGCTGAGTTTGAAGGTTCGTGGACGGCAGTCCGAAGGACCGACACGACTTGTTGTGCATATCGTCACCGATCGCTGCAGTGTGCGGCAGGACATCGTCGTCAATTTGCCACAGCGTCCGTTGGCATCGGTGCAGGTGCGCGCGTCCCGCAATGAGCAGTTGATCGTCGCCGATCAAGAACTGCGACCCTTCGGAAACCGGTCCACCGCCTACCACTTCTCGGTTCTGGGATTGCGACGTGAAAGCCATCCCCTCGATATTACGGCCTACCGGGTGACGGTTCCGACGGTCTCCTGGCCGACGGCCATGACGTTGCCGACGGCGGATCTTCAGCGGTGGCTGAGCCAGACCAGCGGCATTCAGGAGCTTGCCGGGATTGCGGGGGTCGCCGTGAAGCCGGACGTGTCGGTGCCGTTGCGATTTCCCGCGGTCAAACCCGAGGCGAACGCTTCACTGGATGTCTGCGGCGGATTCCTGATCGTCATGCACGACGCAACTCGGCAGCTGTCAACATGGCAACATCTGCCGTGCACACCGCTGCGACCGGCGGCGTATGTTGATGCCGCGGTGCAATACGATGACTCGCGGGAGACGCTTCGCATCGCGGTTCGTGGCCGCGACGAAATGGAGA
>DASRYX010000322.1:0-2179 GCA_035686985.1 Planctomycetaceae bacterium
CGGAGATCGCCCGCTGGTTCTCTCTCGCCGCGTCGCATGTGCCGAAACTTTCGCCGACGGCCGCGGAAGATCTGCAACAACGGGTTGAGGCGGAACTCGGTCTGAGCATGAGCGACGACGTGCAGGCCGCGTTTGGAAACACATGGACGATTTACAGCGCGCCATCGACCGGCGGCGCACTGGGAGTTTCACCGGTCATCAGCCTGGACATCCGCGACCAAGGTCGAGCGGAAGCCGTGTTCGCTAAAGCGATGGACTGGTTGCAGCGACGGATTGCCGCTTCGAACTCCAGCTCGGTGAGCCTGCAGCAGGAGCCCTTCTTCGATCGATCGATTACGACCCTCAGCGGCTGGACTCCTGGCGGATTGGCGTTATCCCCGAGTTTCTGTCTCACCGACAAGCATCTGTTGATGGCGGTCCAGCCGCAGACCTTGCGAGCCCATCTCCGCTTCCTGACCTCCCGCGACGAAACCCTGGCGGACCGCACGGACTGCGTCGTGCCGGTGGATGCCCGCGGGTTTGTGCTTGTCGACACGCCAGCGATCCTGCCAACGCTGTGGCCTATCGCCACGATGCTCGGCAACTCCGCGCTGAATCGTCTGCACAGTTCGGGCATCTCCGCCGACACCGGCTTGATTCCGTCCGTGTCGGCGATCTTGGCGGGAGCGCGGCCCGCATTTGGTGTGCTGCGACAGACCGACACGGCGCTCGTTGCCGAGATGCGGCACCCGCTGTCTGGGATGGCCCCGGCTCTGACGGCGGCCGCCGTTGTGGCTCTGTCGCACGATCAAGCCCGACATCCGGCGCCAGATGCCTCGCCCGTCATGGAAAGCCCGTCGATTGATCTGGGCAGTCCGTCGACGGAAACCTCATCGAGCGATGAACCGGCGTCTGCGCTGAATGCCATCGTTGAACCGGGGAAAGCCGAACCGATCCCGACGGTCTTGCCACCGACACCGCGGCGGGTCTGGCTCTCGGGGCTAATTCGTGCCGTCACACCGGATGATGTGGAAGCGACGCTGCCTCCCACGGTCTTCGACCGCATCGAGCGCGGTCCACCGCCGGAAGAACTTCAGCGGCGCGAAGAGCGGCGAAAAGCTCGCGACGCTCGCAAAAAATCGGTCCCTCGCTAATGATACAGGCCAATCTCACATCCTGATTGGCACTCTGCGAGGACACGACTGATGATTCGGCACGGTTGGCTGCTGGCGGTATTCGTGCTCGTTGCGAACTCAGGACCACTGAGCGCGGCCGAGCCCCCGGCGGTGATCACGCGCGAGTTCATTTACGAAACGGCGCCGTTCCCCTCGTGTCATGCCTCGACGCTGGCCGAGACGCCTGCGGGTCTCGTCGCGGCGTGGTTTGGCGGCACCGATGAGAAAGACCCCGATGTCGGCATCTGGGTCTCCCGCCACAGTAAAGAAGGATGGTCCACGCCGGTCGAAGTCGCGAACGGCATTCAATACCGTCGTCCGGATGGGACCGTGCACCGCCATCCGTGCTGGAATCCGATCCTGTTTCAGCAGCCGGGCGGAGTGCTGTATCTGTTTTACAAGGTGGGCCCCGATCCCGCGGCATGGTGGGGCATGGTGACATCATCCCAGGACGGCGGCGTGACATGGGCACGCGGACAGAGGCTTCCGGAAGGCATTCTCGGCCCAGTGAAGAACAAACCGTTGTTGCTCGATGACGGCTGGCTGTTGTGCCCCACCAGTTCCGAGCATGATGGTTGGCGGACCCATTTTGAGTTGTTGCCCCTTCATGCTGATGCCAAGGAAGCTCACTGGCTCCGGGTCGGCCCAGTGGAGCAGCCGGAGAATTTCAGCACGATCCAGCCGAGTGTTCTGCGTCACAAAGACGGTTCGCTGCAGGCGATCGGCCGTTCGCGCAATGGGAAACTCTTCACGACGACATCGAAGGATCAGGGCCGATCGTGGTCACAGATGGCGTTGACCACACTGCCGAATCCGAATGCGGGGACGGATGCGGTCACGATGCAGGACGGTCGCCACGTGCTGATTTACAACCACACGCCGAAGGGACGCAGCCCGCTGAATGTCGACGTCAGCACCGACGGCGTCGAATGGAGTGCGGCCCTCGCGCTGGAAACCGAACCCGGCGAATACTCCTACCCCGCAATCATCCAGACCAGCGACGGCCTGCTGCACGTCACTTACAC
>DASRYX010000323.1:0-23454 GCA_035686985.1 Planctomycetaceae bacterium
GCAGAAACATGATTGGAGGCCTCTTCCCGCCACCGACCACCTGCCGCCAATCACCTAGTAATTCTGCATCAACGGTCCCAGCTGCGGCGTGGTGACGCGGCTGCTGCCTAAACGGGGTTCGACGGCGAACACGGCGCCGACGTTGTTCTTGCTGGCATCGAAATTGAATCCGGTGTGGAACAGAAACCATTCGCCCACGCGGGTGATGGTCAGCGCCTGACCGCGGTTCTCGCCTTCGCCGATGTCGAACGCCGTCGACGCCGTCGAGATCCACTTGGGACTCATCTGGTAGCTGTAGCTCGCGGTGAGAATCTGGCTGTTGAACGTCGAGCCCGCTTCGATCTGCCGGAAGCCGACATACAAGCTGCCACGAACGCTGCGCTGGCTCAGCACCCCGACGCTCCACAGATGCGGCGCGTCGGGATAGAAGTCCCACAGGCTGCTGGCGATGATCGACGTACGGTCACCGACGTTCCACGCATACCGCGTCGTGAAGAGGCCGAGCGATTCACCGAAGTTATCGCGATCGGCATCGGGGAAAAGCCTGATGCCGAGATCCAGTGTCATCCAATCCTTGATGCGCTGCCGCTCCGGTGGGCCAACCTTCGTCTGCAGGCGATGTCGCCAACCAAGTCGCACCGCGTGCATGTCATCGACGAGTTCATGATACGGATCGGTGACATTGCCCCCGGCTCCGCTGCGGACCGCGAAGAACCGCGGATCAAACTGCGGCGGCAGTGCTCCGCCGAACGTGTTGAACAGCAACCGCTCGCGGAAGCGTTCCTGCGCGTTGTCGTCGAACTCATTCCACTGCGGAATCTCGGACAGCGAACGTGACGATTGCGCGTATCCATAATCGACATCGAACGTCATCTTGTGATTGAGACCGTTCAGATTGAAGATGTCGCTGCGGACATAGGGATAGACCCTCGAGAAGAGAATGCTGGCCCGCACGCCGGCCCGACCGTAGTATCGGTCGATCGATTCCTGCGTGAAGCCGTCGTTCCAGAACGCCGCTTCGCCCAAGGCATAGGGAGCGATCTTCAACTCACCGAGATTAAACGGCGCGGTGACTTCGTGCCGGGTCATCGCGACCAGACCATCCGCCGAGGTGTAATAGGGCAGCGGATCATACAGGTCCGCGGGATTGCTCGGCGCGTTGCCCTGCTGCAGCGTGGCATACGCCGCCGAGGTGTGCGTGCTCCAGTTCAACCAACCACCGAGAAGCGGCTCATTGAGCACATAGCCGTCGGCTTTCGGCAGCCACTGCGCATCATTTTCGAAGTTGTTGACCTGCGGCCGCGCGAGCAACGTCGCCGAGTAGTTTTCATCGGCCCAGCGGAGATACCCGAGCGTTTCCTGATCTTTGCCGGTGTCGAATTCGTTCTCGTAATACTGCTCGAGGAAATTGCGGTCACGGACATAGCCGAACTCGTGCTGCAGCGTGAGCGTTTCGCTGAAGTACTGCCGATGCCGCCACATCAACCGTCCGCGGTTCTCGTCTTCCGGTTCCAGCGACCGCCGATCGAAACCGAGGTTGTCGTCACCGCTGTCGTGAATGTATGACGCGATCGCTTCGCCGAAGAACGGCCGGCCCTGGCCATCCATGCCGCGATACGCGCCGTCAGTTCCGATCAGCGGGCCGCGTTCGCTCAGATAATCCGCTTCGAGACTCCACCGCGCGTTGGCGGGTTTATCGATGCCGAACAACTGGAAGGCGTCCCAGCGCGTGCGGACTTGTGTGCCGAAGACGCGATCCTGCCGAAACGTGATTGATTGAATCGGAATGCCCGGGTCATCCGTGGGCACCGTCAGGTATGGAAGATAGAAGACGGGGACCTCGTCGAACAGCAAGGTTGCATTATGCACCCGGGCGTAGGACGTGGTCGCAGGGGTTGGCTGCCCGGTCTGTGGATTAATCGGGACCGGCACACCAGGACGCGTATCGGGAATCTGATCGACAAACACGTCCGAGGCCTGCAGGCGATATCCCGGCTTGCCGTATTCGCTGGTCGTGATCCACGCGTTCTGGGCGTGACTGGATGTCTGCGAGTTCTGCCGCAACCGTTCCGCGCGAATCCGGACCGTGGCGTTCAGTTCGGGTTGAAACGCCTTCAGTTCGGCGTTGTAGATCAAGGCTCGTTCTTCGCGGGCATCATAGAACGCTCGATCGGCGCGAACGACATTCGTGCCCTGCCGAAAGACGACGTTGCCCTCAAGATAAATCTCATACGGCGTGTTGCGATCCTGCATGCTTTCGAGTGGATTCGCACTGCCGTTCAGCGCGGTTGTCCAGATCACCGCACGATCCGCGGACAGATCGAGCGTGCCGAGGTCGACATCCTGATCATTCATCCGGACAGTGACACCGTCGATGAGCAACTGCAGTCCGCCGGTGATGAAGATGATCTGTTCCGGTGGGTTCGTGTTTTCGACCGGTTGCATCTGCAGATTGAACGGAACCGCGCCGCGCTGGAAAATTCGCACGCGGCGAATCTGCCCCGCCGGTCCTTGAACGGGAAGCGCGTGCACGCCCGGTGTGGTGGGGTCGAGCGTGTACTGCGTCGGCTGCAGTTCGCCGCGACGCAGGCCTTTGCGGCGTTGTGTCGCGCGGCGGTACAGCGCATCGTCGGTTGCGGGGGAATCGGTCTTGCGGCCGCGCACGGTCAGCGTGAGCCCCAGCGCGGTCTCCAGTTGAACCGCATGCGTTGGTGCGGAGAAGTCGCCGTCTTCGGTCTTCGTGGTGACGTGATCTTCAAAGTAGACCGACACGATATCGCGCGGCACGGCTTCATCGTCATCGCGCTGAACCCACACGACCATCTTGTCGGCAACGTATTCATCGGAGCCCTGCACGATGCGGCAATGTCCGCGGAAGAGGGCGATGTGCGTGTCACCATCGGTCCATTCCTGCGACCAGTCGGCGAAGATCTGGATCGGTGCGGGCTCGTAGGGAGCGCGCTCTTCGTCCTGACCCTGCAGGCGCACCGCGAGCGCAGCCGAAGCGGCGATACAGATCGCCACGGCGCAGGCGGTAAGCCATCCGCGATGGAGTCGGCGGAAGGAGCCCGTCACGGGCAGTCCCGTTTGAGGTCCACGATCGACAGGAATCCCCGGGGCCACTTTGAGACACGTGAACGTAAGTCGTTACCGCGCCGCGAGGTGAGTCCCCGACACAAGGGCGGGGAGTATATGTTCCGGGTGAAAAACGGTCAATTTGCGTTCCCGGAGGACGCGGATGATCTTAACCTGCAATCCGGCAATGGTTTGCGATGCGGATTGCCATCTTTATGGCGTCGTGCTGGCGGTCTTCCACCATTTCCGGGCGGCGTCGCGGGCCGGGTTGTCACGCAGAATCCACTCCGCCGAGTGGTTGCGGAAAGGCACCGCCTGGAATGTCCACCGGCCGGCAACCCCGGTCGCCATGAGATAGTCCGCGACGGAATCCACGCGGCCTTCATGCGCGATGAACTGCGGCCGGGTGCCCAGGCGTTTCAGACGGAGGAGGGCGGCATCGCGATCTGATTCCGGATAGGGCCACGGTTTCACGCCGTCGTAATGACTGTAGAGAAAGAAGCCCGCCCAGAGTTTGGCGATTTCGTCATCGTGCAGACCGATGAAATTGCCGGCGATCGCCCCTCGCGAAAATCCGGCGAGAAACACGCGCTCGTGATCACCACCCCAGTCCCGGCAAACGTGATCGACCATCAACCGGCAATACCGCTTGGTCTCGGCGATGCCGCCCCACCATGTCACGGCGTTGCGAGTTTCCTCGTCAGTCTTTTCTACAAACGGGAGGCAGACCCAGATCGCGCCGACACCGGCCGTGAGACCGTAACCGAGATGACAGCCTTCGGGCATGCCGTCGGAGACATCGCCGTACTGATTGCGATAATTCCCGTTGCCGGGATACTCGACAATGACCGGATACCGCCGGCCCGATTGCCAGTCGGTTGGAAGATACAGCGTGTGATAAATCGCTGAGTTGGTGAACTCGGTGAGCACCCCGCGGACGCGCCAACCGGGAGCTGGGACGCGGCTGGTCATTGTCGGCGTCGTGAGATCCGCCGGGATGCTGCGGAGGTCGGGGAGTTCGACCGGATCAGCAGCGAGAAGCAAAAATCCCCATGCAATGATGTTTGTCATGGGGATTCTTGAAGATTGAAGAGACCCAGGGATGCGATCCCTGGGCTTCTGAGGGAACTATTGGAAATCGCCGGGGTTGCCGAAGAGGCCGCCGCCGCTGTTGCCGGTGCCGCCCTTCAGCGGTTCCTTCCGTTTGCTGACATACGCTTGCCCTTTGCCCGGCGCGAGGTCTTCGTCCTTCGGCACTTCGGGCTTGGCCTTCAGGGCCTTGAGGGACAGGCTGATTCGCTGCCGTTCGGGTTCGACTTCCAGCACCTGCGCCTGGATTTCCTGACCGACGCTGAGAACTTCTGTCACACGCTTCACCCGGCGGTGATCGAGTTCGCTGATGTGGATCAGGCCTTCGACACCTTGTTCGAGTTCCACGAACGCGCCAAAATCGGTCGTGCGGGTGACACGGCCGGAGACCGTGCGACCGGCGGCGTATTTCTCGGCTGCCGCGTTCCACGGGTTCTGCGCGAGCTGCTTCATCCCGAGGCCGATTTTCTGCTTCTCGCGATCGAGCGACAGAATCACGACATCAACGGGCTGGCCTTCCTGCAGGACTTCACTCGGATGCTTGATGCGGGTCCAGCTCATCTCACCGACGTGCAGGAAACCGTCGCAGCCGCCGAGGTCGATGAACGCGCCGTAGTCCTTGATGGTTTTCACTTTGCCGGAGAACTGCTGGCCGACTTCCACGCCTTGCCAGAAGTTCGCCGCGGCTTCCTTACGTTCCTGAATGAGCAGAGCGCGACGGCTGACGACGAGATTCCGCTTCGCCGGGTTCACTTCGGTGACTTGCACGGCGAACCGTTGACCGACGTAGCTTTCGAGTGCCCCGATGAAGCCGAGATCAACCTGGCTCGCCGGCAGGAACGCCCGCATGTTGCTGACGGTGACTTCGAGGCCACCCTTGTTCGTCTTGTTGACCGTGCACTCGACAACGTGACCGACGGCGAGGTCTTCCCAGTTCCCTTTCGGCCGACGCGTGGCTTTCGGAAGGCTGACGAGAATGACGCCGTTTTCCGCGTCGAACTTGTCGACGACAACCAGAAACTCTTCACCGACGTGCGGCTGCTTGCCCTGCGGAAACTGCTTGGCTGGCAATAGCGCGGGCACACGGAATCCGACTTCACAGAAGACGTGTTCGGCGCTGACGGACTGCACTTTCGCCTTGAGTTTCGCGCCGACTTCAACCTGGTCTTCATTCGCGGGAACAACGGCGCCCGCGACCGTGCTCGGGGCCACGACGCTTCCCACTGCGGACGCCCCGGCCATGGCTCCGGACATCGCGGAATTCAGTTCCGCTTCGAGATCGGCGTCGAGCGGGGCGTTCTTCTCGGGAAGAGTGACCGGTTCGCGCGGGCCGTCCTGATAAACCGCAATGACTTCCGGCGGCACGATGGACGGGGGATTGCCGGGCGTGGCTTCGAGCTGCGACGTCGGCGCGGTTCCGCTGCTGCCGTAGGTCGGGATGGCTTTGAACTGATCCGCAGAGGCGGTGGGATTCAGCTGGAGCTTGCGTTTCGGCGTGCCATCGGCTTCGGTCTGTTCCGCGGGAGCGTCGACGACGGCCGGCGGAGGGACATCCGATGACGGTGGCGCGGCGTTCTCGACCACCGGTGCGGCTTCGGTCGAGTTCGTCTGGGAAGGCGTGCTGTTTTCCGGGACGGAAACGTCTGCGCCGGACTCTGTGGAAACACCCTGATCGCCGTTCATTGTCGCACCTGACTCCCGCGTTGCCGCCCCGTCATGCTTGACAGAGCGAACGCCTGCTCATCGGAAAAATCAAATTCCTCGGTACGATAGCGGAACTGTCGGGGTCCCGCTACCTTCCGCAGACCTTTGCCAGTTAACGTTTTTTCGCCAGAACGCAGCGGAAACCGACGGCGTCGTCGGCTCCGGTTTGCGGAAAGCGCTGTCGTGCGGCGCTCGTCAATCGATCCGCGCGGTCTTTCCACGATCCACTTCGCAGCACGACGGGCGTTGTTTCGTCTTCCGGGGGGCGGGCCTTCCCGCTGACGCCGTCGTAGTTGGGCGTCCACGTATCCGCCGTGAATTCCCACAGATAACCGTGCATGTCGTAGAGTCCCCACGCATTCGGTTTCAGTGCTCCGACAGGGGGATCATTCCCGGCGGCATTCCCGGTGTACCACCCGTATTCATCGAGAATCGTGTTCTTTCCGGGCGGATCGTCGCTGCGGCGGATGTCATCACCGAAGCTGTAGCGGGACTTTGTTCCCGCGCGGCAGGCGTATTCCCATTCCGTCTCGGTGGGCAGACGGATTTCCTGGTCTGCGTCGATCAGTTTGCGTTCCTGCAGCAGCGTCGTGAGTTTGCGACAGCAGTCCCGGGCGTCACGCCAGGACATCATCTCGACGGAATTCCGCGGGCCTTTCCACCGGCCGGGGTTCTTGCCCATTACCGCTTCGTAGAGATTCTGTGGCATCTCATATTTGGCGATGGCGAAGGATTCGGTCAGCGTGATTTCCTGCGTCGGGGCTTCGCTTTCGGCTCCGCGGGTGTCGCCACGGACGAAGCTGGCCGGAAACTTTTCCTTCCCGGGAGTGAGTGGCACGAACTCCTCGCGGAACGTTTTCAGCAGCGCGGTGATCGCAGCGTCATCCGCGGCGTGAGCGAGTTGAAACCCGACGCCGAGCGTGATCGCGCTGAAAACAAAGAGGATCCAAGACCGCAAGACAGGACTCCCGAACGGGCCAATTCCCACAGAACAGGGGACTCTTATGTAACGCGCGCGGCAGGCAACTGCAATCTTGCCGGAAGGTTGTCGCCTTACAACGTTTCGGGAGAGCCGTCACAGACAGACCGGCTGCGGTGACTTCTCCCGTGAGGCGGAATGGTCTTTCTCGGGCGCGACGATCGGAATTGCACGCGGTCGGGAACCCGGCATATGCTGACCGTTGCCTGATTGATGGACCTTCTCTGTGAAAGCCGGCTCATGCTCCGATTCGCGTGGTTGAAGACCTTCCGCCAGTGGTGCTCCCGCCGACCGGTCCCCTCCCGTCGACGCGCGCTGCAACGATCGCCGTGGGCCGCGGATATCCGGGTGATGGAACCGCGCGTGCTGCTCGCCGCGGCGTTCACGGAGTTTGTCGATCCGAATCCCGCGGCGGGAAACCAGTTCGGCGAGACCGTCGTGGTGCTCGAAAGCGGCAACGTGGTCATCACATCGCCGTTCGATGACGCCGGGGGACAGGACGCCGGCGCGGTGTACCTCTTTAATGGCGCGACGGGCACGCTGATCAGCACGCTTCGCGGCGATACCGCGAACGATCATCTCGGTAGCGACGGCGTGGTCGCGCTCGCCAATGGCAATTTTGTTGTCTGCAGCAGCGACTGGGACAACGGCGCGCTCATCGACGCCGGTGCTGTCACCTGGGGCGACGGCACGACCGGCATCAACGGGACGGTCTCGGCCGCGAACAGCCTCGTGGGTGGAACGGCGAACGATTTTGTCGGTCGTGCGCTGACCGATCCGGACGGAAACCTCGTGAACAGCGTGGTCGCGCTGGATAACGGCAACTATGTGGTTGCGAGTCCGTTGTGGGACAGCGGTGTCCTCGTTGACATCGGGGCGGCAACCTGGGCGGATGGAGACACCGGCATCACCGGCGGAATCTCCGCGGCGAACAGTCTTGTCGGAGCCACGTCCGGCGATGGCACCGGCGGCGATCGCAACGGCGGTCTGGGCATCACGCCGCTCTCGAACGGCAATTACGTCGTCCTCAGCGGACATTGGTCTAACGGAATTAACAACGACGCGGGGGCGGTGACCTGGGCCAGTGGAACGACGGGCCGAACGGGGACTGTCAGTGCGGCTAACAGTCTGGTCGGCACGAACTCGCTGGATGCCGTAGGGACGGATCTCAACGGGAACAACGCCGTCACGGCACTGACCAACGGCAACTATGTCGTCAGCAGTCCGGCATGGCAAAACGGAGCGGTACAGAACGCCGGTGCGGTCACGTGGGGCAATGGTGTCACGGGGACCACCGGCGCGGTTGCCACGGGGAACAGCCTCGTCGGCAGCACGGCGGATGATCAGGTCGGGGCCGCGTTCAACGGTGAGTCCGGTGTCACCGCGCTGACCAATGGCAACTACGTCATCAGCAGTTCGCACTGGGATAACGGGGCCGTCGTGAACGCTGGGGCCGCCACGTGGGTCAATGGTGCGACCGGCGGGACAGGAACACTCAACAACGGCAACAGCCTGGTCGGGACCACGACGAATGACTTCGTCGGTGCGTTTGCGGCGACAGCCCTGACGAACGGCAATTACGTCGTCGCCAGCACAGCGTGGAACAACGGTGCGATCACGCAAGCCGGTGCAGTCACCTGGGGCAATGGTGCGACGGGGGTTACCGGAGCGGTGACCGCCGCAAACAGTCTGATCGGTGCGAGCACCGATGACGCAATCGGCTTCGTCCCGAACGTGGGCAATGGTGTGACGGCGCTGACGAACGGCAACTATGTGGTCGCCAGCCCGCTTTGGGATCGCGGCGCGATCGCCGACGCCGGGGCGGTCACCTGGGGCAACGGGGTGACGGGAACCACCGGGACCGTGGGCGTCGCAAACAGTCTGTATGGCAGCACCGCCGCTGATCAGATCGGCGGCACGATCATGGACACGCTGTCGTCGGTGACGCCGCTGAGCAACGGCAACTACGTCGTCAGCAGCATCTTCTATGATTACGGCGGGATCGTTGACGCCGGTGCGGCCACATTCGGCAACGGGGCGGCCGGAACCATCGGAGCCGTGACGCCAGGCAACAGCCTCGTCGGTGTCAAGAATCAGGATTCCGTCGGCGTGCAAGTGACGCCGCTGACGAACGGCAATTATGTCGTTGCCAGTTTCGCCGCGGATAACGGGGCGCTGGTCAGTGCCGGTGCGGTGACGATCGGCAACGGTTTGACGGGTGTCACGGGGCCGATCACCTCAACGAACAGCCTCGTCGGCAGTACCACCGATGACAGCGTCGGCAGCGGTGATCCGAACACTGGTGAGAACGGCGTAACACCGCTGACGAACGGCAACTACGTCGTGGTGAGTCCCACTTGGACGAATGGCGTCAACCCGAACGCCGGTGCGGTCACCTTCGGCAGTGGGAACGTCGGTGTGACGGGACCCGTTACGGTCCAGAACAGTGTCGTCGGTACGCCGGCGAACACCGGGCTTGTGGCCCCGGTCGTGGTCGATGACATCAACGGCAATTTCTACGCTCAGTTCCCGCTGGAAGGCGGCGGCAAGGTGCGGGTCGGTTCGCAGGTCTCCGGCTTCGCGAATGTCGCCCCGACCTTCCACAACCAGGTCGTGCTGCTCGCTGAGAACAGTGCCGCGGGCACCGTCGTTCCCTACGCTGTCGCCACGGATTCGGATGCCGGTCAAACGCTAACGTACGCCATCACCGCCGGCAACCGGAACAACGCCTTCGCCATCAATCCGGCGACAGGACAGATCACGGTCAGCAACCCGGCAGCCCTCGATTATGAAAATGAACCGCCCTACGAGCTGGTGGTGACCGCCACCGACAGCGGCAACCCGGCGTTGACCACGCCCGCTCACATCCGCATCTTCCTCACGAATGCGAACGACGCGCCTTCGGTCTATAACCACACCGTCTCGCTCGCGGAGAACACCGCCGCCGGGACAAACGTCTTCAACTACAGCCTGATCGCTTCAGATCAGGACGCCGGGCAGACACGAACATACGCGATCACGGATGGCAATCGGAACAACGCCTTCGCGATCAATGCGACCACTGGGCAGATCACGGTCAACAATCCCGCGGCCCTGGATTTTGAGAACGAACCTCCGTTCGTCCTGACGATCTCGGTCACGGACAATGGCACGCCGGCACGGACCAGCACCGCCAAGTTGGGCATCCAGCTCACCAACGTGAACGACGCCCCGAATGTCTACAACGCCTCGGTGACGATTCCCGAGAATTCGGCGGCCGGCACGAACGTGCTGAACTACAGCACGGTGGCGTCAGACCAGGATCAGGGCCAGACGCTGACCTACGCGATCACCGGAGGCAACCGCAACAACACGTTCGCCATCAACAGCACCACGGGGCAGATCACCGTCGCCAACGCGGCGGGACTCGATTATGAGAACGAGCCGTTCTATGACCTCACAATCCAGGTGACCGACAGCGCGAATCCGGCGAAGAGTTCCACGGCGTCGCTCAAGGTCTTCATGAGCGACGTGAACGATGCCCCGCTGCTGTACAGCGCGACGGTGTCGGTGCCCGAGCAGTCCGCCGCGGGAACCACCGTGCTGAATTACAGCACCGTCGCCTTTGATCAGGACAAAGGCCAGACGCTGACCTATGCCATCACCGGCGGAAACACGAACAACGCGTTCAAGATCGATCCGGCGACCGGACTGATCACGGTGAATACGCCGTCGGCCCTCGACATTGCGGTGATACCAAAGTTTGACCTCACCATCTCCGTGACCGACAACGGCAACCCCGCGAAGACCTCCACGGCGACGCTGACGGTCAATCTGACCGATGTCAATCAGCCGCCAGTGCTCGATGCGAAAACGTACGCGGTGAAAGTCTTCGCGTCGACAGGGACCGTGGTCGGGACGCTCACTTCCACCGATGTCGACGGCGGTGGAGCCCCGCGTTATGAGAACATCTCCAACCCCACGATTCTGCGGGATGCCTTCGCGGTGGATCCGACCACCGGCGTGATCACGGTCCAGCCTTCGATCGTGTTCATTCCGCCGGGCGAATATGAACTCACGATCCGCGTGACCGACAGCACGAACCCCGCGCTGACCAGCACCGGCAAGGTGAAGATTCAGGTCAACTCCACGGGCGTCGTGGCCTGATAGTTCATAGAATTGCCGACACCAAATGCCCGAAGCCCGATTCACAGTTGCCTGTGAATCGGGCTTCGGTTTCACACTGGAAGTGATTTCACCAGAGCTTGCTTTTCCCCAACCTCAGTGGGGCCTCAGCATTGTCCTTTGCCTTACGGCGGTGTGACCTCTTCCAGCGCGTGTCAGGCGCAGCCGGCACTTAGTCTTGCTTGGCTTTGTCGGACGACTTGTCCGACTTCTCGGAGCGGTCCGAGTTCTTCTTGGAAGACGACTTGTCGTCGTGCTTCACGTCCTTCATCAACGACTCCGCCTTTTCGAGGTGGCTTTTCGTCGTTTCCAGGCCGTCGGCGAGCAGTTGTTTCAGCTCGCCTGACGCATGACGGTGAAGGACGGTCAACTCATCAGCCATCGCCATGTGCTTGCCAGCTTGAAGACCAAGGAAGCACGCATCAATGTTGTCTTCGTATTCCTTCAGCTTTTCTTTCGCTGACATGACACACTGCTGGGCAATTTCGCGTTGAATCTGCAGCATTTCGACACTCTGACCCTGTGTCGTCGTTGTGCCCGCGGTCTGCTGGATCTGACCGCTGCGGTTGCCTTGCGCTCCACCCGCTTGTTGCACGCCGGTGGTGGTCTTCGTGGACCCTTCCGCCTGCAGCCAGTTCGCCCGGTTCGCTTCCGGCGTAAACTTCTGCAGCTTCTGCAGGAACTCTTGATGGTCCTTGATCAGCATCTCCGCAAATTCTTTGACTTCGTCGTTCTTCAGTTTGTCCTTCGCGAACTGCGTGATGGCCACTTCCGCTTGGTTCTTGATCGCGACGCACGCGGCCATGGCGCGGTCATCGATCTGAGATTGACCCTGCGTGACAGTGGTCGTCCGGCCGGTGGCTTGCTGACCGGGCGCGGTCTGCACTCCCGGCTGGGCTTGCGTCGTGTTCGGCTGAGCAGTTCGCGGCTGAGCGGTGTTCGTCGCTTGGGCCAACACAGTTGAAGTCATCAGGAGCGTGCCCCCCAATGCGTAGCAGGCGGCCTTCACAGATCCCTTCATAGCGTTCTCCTCCGGTGTCGTTATGGAATTCCGTCGCCCGCGAGACAACCTTCGGCGACGTAGCGTCAGGCCTTCCGAGCGTAAGCTGCTTCCCGCAAAGTCAATGCCGCCGTGATCATCGGTCAAGACGCTCGAATGATCGTGAGCCGTCCAGAACAGGATTCACATCGGTTGCCGAAGGACAGCGGTAATGAACCTCCGCGTGCCGGCAATGGCTATCTCGCTCCGTGCACTGCAGTTGGGCCGACACCTGCAATTCGGATAACAACATCTGTGATGGTGTTTCCCTGCATTGGAGGAAAGCCGATATCCCGCAAGGTATAGCCGATGGTCTTTGTTAGAAATTTGGTCGCTGACAGCGCACTCTTGATATCACACGGTTGAGAATCGCGCACGCTGCTCGGAATCGACCGCTATGGCAGCACTTGCCTTAGTTCCGCTGGTTTCTCAATTTGCAATTTGCACGCCGGGATTGGGCTAGCGAAGCTCAACCGCGGCGGCCCAGCTTTCGATGAGGACTAGCGATCTGTGGAACGGAAGTTGCGGCCGTTTCAGGGGCTAAGAAACGAACTCACAAGCTACCGGAGACATCCAATGTTGCTAGATCAAGATCGTCCGGAAGTTGGCGAACACCGTGGACCGCGTGGTCGCACGATTGGGCTGATCGCGTCCGGGGACCATGCCCGCATCCTTTTTGAGCGGCTGGTCGAACACGGGTTCCAGGCCGACCACATTACACTGCTGACAAGCGAATCCTCGATCCCCGTGTGGGAAGATTTCATCGGGTCCGACCAGTGGGGCGAACAGGCGGAAATGCTCCACGATCAGGGGCTCGGCACGCTGAAAGAGGGAGGGACGATTTTCGTTGTCGATGTCCCCAGTCCGGAACAGGCGCAACTCGTCGCCGATGTTGCGTCCGCGTGCGGCGGTCATTCCGTGCATTACTTCGGCAATCTGGTCGACATTCAGCTCACCGCATAGACGGCGTTGAGGCGGAAGGAGAGGTGAATCATGCCTCAAGGCGATAAAGCCAAATACACGGACAAACAAAAGCGACAGGCCGAGCACATCGAAGAGGGTTACAAAGAACGCGGGGCCAGCACCGAAGAGGCTGAACGGCGGGCGTGGGCGACCGTCAACGCGATCGACCACGGCGGTAAGAAGTCCGGATCGGGCCGCGGCAAGGCGAAGAATACGAAACCGACGAAGAAGGGCGGCAAACTCGGCGGTGCAGCGTCGGCTTCACGCACTGCCGCCGAACGCTCGGCATCGGCCAAAAAGGGAGCCGCGACTCGCAAACGTCGCGCGAAGGCCGCGAAGTCGAGTTAAGGCAGCGCTTTCAGTCGGGAGGCAACCGGGCTCGAAGACGGGTGACCCGGTCAGTAAGAACCATCACCGCGAGTCGAGTTTCGCGCAGAAGTAACGCGCACCCATGAACTATGGCGGCTACGGCCGCAAGCCCGGCGACGACGCCGAGAATTTCCAACGGTCCGACCAGCACCGGCGCTTCGAACGGCACGAGGACTGCCCCCAGCAGCGAGATCAGCGCGGCTGAGGCAAATCCTCCAAGCGCGAAATAGAACCCGCGGAGCGCTCGCAGTAACAGTAACGCTCGTTGCTCTGCCACGGAAAGTTCCGTCATCCGTCGTGGCGCTTCCGGACCAGTCGAATCCGCCTCCAGTTGTTTGGACAATTCGCGTGCGCGGTCGACAGCTCGCGCGAGGCGATTGCTCGTGCTCATCGTCAAAACGGATGCCGCATTGGTCAGAATCGCCGGGGCCACGATCAGTGACAGCACGGCAAATGGGTTCGTCGTCTCCATCGGAATCGGCTCACCTGATTGAAAACGTCCGTGAGGGGCTATCGATTTTTTTCGACAGCACCTCGGCCCGACCAACAGCGCCCTTCTCGACGGTCAGTCTATCCACGATTCCGCGAAGGACAATCCCCCGGCACTTCGCATCCACAGAGATGCTCTGGGCGTACCCATCAAAGATGACGTTGTGGCAGTCGCGCAGATGCAGCTCGCCGAAGAGATTCATTTGCGAAAGAAAGATGTGACGCGAGCTTTCGATGACAAACGTCGGCACCTTCTCCTCCGGCGCCGTGCCCTGGTTAATCTGAATGTCGCGCCCGTGAAAGTGAGTGACGTTCCTCAGCGCAATGGAATCCGACAGGCAACCGGCAACGCGGAGCCATTCGACCGAGATCGAGCGGACGCCCGACGCGTTGACTTCATTCAGCTCACCGCCGTCGATGACCAGCCCGCGCTCCCAGTTATTCTTCCCGCGGCCATTCAGATCGGACAGTCCAAGGATTTTCAGATCCCGCAAAATGATTTCGCCAGGACGTTCGGCTTTCGAAGCCGCGAAGAACTTTAACGCCGTTCCCCCCGTGCCGTTCGTCACGATGCGCAACCGTTCGAGTCGGCCGCCGGTTGCGCGGAAGGGGTCGCCTTTGCCGAGATCGAATCCATCACATCCCGCGAAGACCAGAATCGGTCCCGTGGGATCGGTGCCGTTGAAGCCTTCGCCCACAATGTCCACCCGCGGGGCAACAATCGGGGTGGTGTGTGTTTTTGTTTCTGTCAGCGGCTGTGCGAACGCCGCGATCAAAAGCGGTAGTAGCATGATTGTCGTCCCTCAATGTGCCACGGCTTGTGCTTGCCAGTGCTTCCACAGTGAATAGTAGTCGCCACGCAAGCAAGGGCACGACGACATTTCAAGCGGGAAAATCAGCGGCTCAGGCCGAAGACGAGATATCCGGCGGTGGTCAGCCCGATCAATGCCATGATTAGTGCGACAATCGTGGCGAGTGAGACCGGTTGAAACCGCAGCGGCTCACCGCGATTCAGTCGCTGAATCGTGTGCCATTGTTGAAACGCGGCGGCTACGTTCACCGCCACGCCGAGCATCACCAGCGAGACACCGACCGACAACGAGAGCGCATGCGGTTGCGAAGCCGCGCCTTGAGCCGCCGCGATCTCCCGCAGGAACAGCCCGAAACGAGCAACAACGAAACCGAACCCCATCATGGCCAGACCGGTGCGGATCCACGCGAGCAACGTCCGCTCGGCAGCGAAATAGACTCGCGGGTCTCCGGCTTCCGGCACGCTTTCCACTTTGGCTTCCCTGACTTTTACGTCCCGTTGAACAACAGCGGCATCAGTTCGCAGCCGCGATCCAGCGTGAAGGTGGATTTTGCGGCGACGATTTCGTCGTAGGTTTTCGCGTTGTCCGGGGTGATCCCGGTGCCGCACATCGTGAAGGGAACGTAGCCGTGGCTGTGCGTTTTGGTCCGGAGAAACGTCGGATGATCCGGGCAGACCAGCAGGCGGTAATCGCCTTGCGATTTCATATAGTCGTGCAGCGGGCCGACGATGTGTCGATCGATTTCTTCGAGTGCTTTCACCTTTTCCATCGCGTGCCCCTCGTGCGACGCTTCGTCGGTCGCTTCGACATGCACGACGATAAAATCGGTGCCGGACTTCAGCGTCTCAATCGCGTACCGGCCTTTGGCGGCGTAATCAGTGTCCAGGTAGCCCGTCGCACCGGGGACTTCCACGATCTGCCAGCCAAGCAATCGCCCCAATCCGCGCAGCAGATCGACGGCCGTAATCACGGCTCCTTGCTTGCCGAAGCGTTCCTTGAAGGGCGTCAGCGCCGGGCGTTTGCCAAGGCCCCACAACCACGTCTGCGTTGCGGCTTTGTCGCCACGAGCCGTGTTTCCCGGGCAGGTTTTGAACAGCTCACGACTGCGTTGCATCAACTCCTTCAACACATCACTGCCCGGTCCGCTGGGCAGATACGACGCGATCGGCCGATCGGTGATGTCATGCGGCGGCGTACTGTCGGTCTTCGTCGTGAACGGGGCTTTGCCGTCCCGCGCGCGATAAATCAGCAAGTTGCGGTAGCTCACCCCGGCGTAGTACTTCCAGTTCACATCGCCGCATTGATCGCGCTGCAGGACTTCAATCAGCGCCTGGCCGACATCGTTAGGGATCTGGCTCGCGGTGAAGCTCTTCATCACCTCGTCAATCACGGTGACAAAGTTGCAGCGGACCGCCCAGTCTTCCGCTCCGAGTTCGATCCCCTGCGCCGCGGCTTCGAGCGGAGCACGACCGGTATGGAACTTCAGCGGGTCATAGCCAAACAGGCTCATCGTGCCGACATCGCTGCCGGACGGCATTGAGGCGGGAACGTGATCGGCCCGGCCGACGATTCCGGCCTTTGCCACTTCGTCCATGTGCGGCACCATCGCCGCCTGCAACGGAGTCAGCTTGCCGAGCGACGGTTGCGGTTCATCAGCACACCCATCCGGAATCACCAGCGCGAACTTCATGCTTCTCACCAACGGCTAAACGGGACCAGTTCATCTTCATCGAGCCCGTGATTATGCCAGCGCGCGCGACAGTTCGGCGAGCGTGCCAGAAATCTTGTTCCCATGCGGAGGATGGAAACGATGGCAAACAAGGGGAATGGTTTAGCCGCGACCCGCTAGGGGAGCGCTCGCATGCCGCGAATCCCGCGCTCCCCTAACGGGTCGCGGCTAAACGGGTCTACCCTTGACCCCCGTCATCACAAATCGCACTCTGATGAGCCGGGCCGTTTGTCGATGGATGACGGCGGTCGCCCCACCTCATTTCATGCTGGCCCACCATGCAGGACTACGAAAAGCTCGGCGTCTTCTATCTCGGGCGGTACTACGATCTCGAACAGCGGAAAGCCCGCGAAGATCTGCTGCTGTACGAATCGAAAGACCTGTGCACGCACGCCGTGTGCGTGGGGATGACCGGCAGCGGCAAGACGGGGCTCGTGCTCGATCTGCTGGAGGAAGCCGCGATCGATGGCATCCCCGCGCTGTGCATCGATCCCAAAGGCGATCTCGGCAACCTGATGCTGACGTTTCCGAACCTCAAACCCGAGGATTTCCGCCCATGGGTTGATCCGGCAGAAGCGACGCGGAAAGGGCAATCGCCGGATGAATTCGCAGCATCGACCGCGAAATTGTGGAAGGACGGACTCGCGCAATGGGGGCAAACACCGGAACGCATTCAACGGTTTCGTGATGCCTGCGAGGTATCGATCTACACACCGGGCAGCAACGCCGGTTTGCCGCTGACCGTGTTGCGGTCCTTCAATGCACCGAGTGAATCGCAGCGCAAAGACGCCGTGGCATTGCGCGAACGGATTGCGTCTGCGGTGTCGGGACTGCTCGCGCTGCTGGGGGTTGATCCCGATCCGCTCAAAAGCCGTGAACACATTCTGCTGTCGAATCTGCTCGATGCGTCGTGGAAAGAGGGCAAAGATCTCGATTTGGGTTCGCTGATTCGCGGGATTCAATCACCGCCGTTTGATCGCCTCGGCGTACTCGATCTGGAAAGTTTTTTCCCGGCGAATGAGCGGTTCCAGTTCGCGATGCAGCTTAACAACCTGCTCGCGTCGCCGGGGTTTGAAGTCTGGCGGCAAGGCGAACCGCTCGATATTCAGCGATTGCTCTACACGCCGGAGGGTAAGCCGCGGCTGACGATTCTGTCGATCGCCCACCTCAGCGATTCCGAGCGGATGTTCTTCGTTACGATCGTGCTGACGGAGATGGTGGCGTGGATGCGGAAGCAGGCCGGGACATCAAGCCTTCGGGCACTCCTTTATATGGACGAAGTCTTCGGGTTCTTCCCGCCGACGGCCAACCCGCCGAGCAAGACGCCGATGCTGACGCTGCTGAAGCAGGCGCGGGCCTTCGGTCTCGGCGTGATGCTTGCCACACAGAACCCGGTCGATCTCGATTACAAAGGGCTGTCCAACTGCGGGACCTGGTTCCTCGGCCGCTTGCAGACGGAGCGCGACAAGCTGCGCGTACTGGATGGTCTCGAAGGCGCGTCCGTCGCCGCGGGATCGCAGTTCAATCGTGCGGAGATGGAGCGCATCCTGTCCGGTCTGGGCAATCGTGTCTTCCTGATGAACAACGTGCACGACGACGCCCCGGTCGTGTTTCAGTCGCGCTGGGCGCTGTCGTACTTGCGTGGCCCGCTGACTCAGGAACAGATCTCGAAACTCATGCACGAGACGAAAGCGGTGCATCAGGCGGCTGCAGTGAGCGCAGCGCCATCGGCGAGTCCGCTGACGGAAGCGGACGCGACCTCACACCCGGTACTGCCGCCGGACATTGTCGAGTTATTCCTCATGCGGCAGGCGTCGCTGCTGGGGGATGCGAAGCTGGTGTATCGCGCCGGGTTGATCGGCTCCGCGCGGGTCCATTTCGAAAACAAATCCGCCGGGATCGACGAATCGCGGGATGTCTGCCTGCTGATCCCGCAGGTCGATGAGGTTTCCGCCACCGTGTGGGATGACGGGGCCGACCAGTCCGCTCCACCGGAGATGGCCACGAAACCAGAATCCGCCGCGAAGTTCGCGCCGCTGCCCAGCGCGCTCTCCAAGGTGAAGACGTACAACGAACTTTCGACCGCGCTGAAAGAGCATCTCTATCGGTCTCAGCGGATCGGTCAGTGGAAGTGCAAAGCGCTGAAGGAGCTCTCCGCGGCGAATGAGTCCGAGGGAGATTTTCGTGTGCGGCTCCAGCAGATCGTGAAGGAAAAACGCGATCTCGCCGTGGAGAAGCTGCGGCTGAAATTTGCGCCGAAACTTCAAGCCGCCACGGAGCAGCTTCGTAAAGCACAACAGAAGCTCGAAAAGGAAAAGACGCAGGCCAAGTCCGAAACGTTCAATGCCGCGATGCAGTTTGGGACGTCGATCCTCGGAGCGATGTTCGGCCGCAAGCTGGCCTCGGCGTCGAACATCGGGAAAGCGGCGACCTCGGTCCGCGCCGCGACACGGGCCGCCGGGCAACGGCAGGATGTCACGCTCGCCGAGGAATCGATTGAAGCGATTCAGAAGAAGCTCGACGATCTGAACGCGGACTTTGAAACCGAATCGGCGAAGATCCGGGACTCCATGCCGGATGATGGTTTGGAACTCGAGGAAATCGCCGTGCGCCCGAAGAAGACGGACATCGTGATTACGAAGCTCGCGCTCGCCTGGACGCCGTGGATCGCCGGACCGGATGGCAGCGTCCTTCCGGGCTGGCAATAAGAGACCGAAGCCTCATCGTTCGACCAGAGGAGACCGCGCGCATGCGGTTGGTGGTGCTGATGTTTGGCAGCTTCGGCGATCACGCTCCCAGTTGGGAAATCGCCAGGGAAGCGCAGCACCGCGGACACACCGTCACCGTGCTGGGCAACGCGAAATATCTCGAACGGCTGGATGCCGCGCCCATCGAAACGATCGCGGTGACGACGAAGGCGGAATCTGACGAGAACACGCGCGTTCTCGCAGAAGGATCCACCGCCGAACGCGGGAAGCAGTTCCGCCTCACGTGCAAGACGATGCTGCGCCGCAGTCACGCCGCGCTGAAAGATCTCGCCGTCGACTTGGACGTCGTGTTGCTCTCGCCCCACGGACCGGGTGGTTTTGCCGCTCATCTGGTACACGAACAGTTCGGCACGCCGGTGATGGAGTATTTCGTCGACCCGTTGCCCGCGCTGTCGTCCGCCGCGCCGTGGTCGGAACGGCTTGAACGCTGGGTGATGAATCTCTTCGCGTACGGCATGGTTCGCAGTGATTTGAACGAGTATCGCCGTGAACTGGGGCTTCCGAAAGTTGACCGGGTTCCCGTCTGGGCTGGTCAACACGTCGATGTCGGCTGCGGCTTTTTTCCCGAGTTCGTCGCTCGTGCGCGACCCTTCCAACCGCCCCGCGAACGATTCATCATGCCGGGGTTTATCCCCCTCGCCGAGACCAGCCCCCAACTCCCGCCAGAGGTGGAATCGTTCCTGCAACAGGGACCGCCGCCCGTGGTCGTCAGCCGTCCGTCCTGGGGTAAGGCGGAAGGACGGTTCATGGAAGAAACCTGTGCAGCGCTGCGACAGCTCGGTGCCCGAGGCCTTTTCGCGGGCTTCACCGAACGCATGGTACTGCCCGATGAGTTCCTCGCGGTCCCGTTTCTTTCCTTCTCTCTGCTGCTGCACCGGTCCCGGGCGCTACTGCATCATGGTGGCGCGGGGACGGTTGGAGCGGCGATGATCGCGGGGGTTCCCCAACTGGTGGTGCCACAGATTCCCATGCAGGCCGATTACGGGCGGCGTGTGCAGGCGCTGGGTGTGGGGGAAATGTTGCCGCACGGGAAATACCGCCGGGACAACATCGCCGCGCGGCTGGAGTCGCTGGTTTCATCGTCGTCCGTCGTCGCCCGCTGTCAGGAATACGCCGAGATTCTGCAAAGTCCCGGTCCGACGGGAAGTGCGCTCTGCTGCGATGAACTGGAATCGCTGCACGCGTGCCGCCGTAAGTGAGACCAGTTGGTGACGCATCGCGTCGCTCGATACAATCCGGGCGTGCGGAATCTCGGAACGGTCCGACGAGCCGCTATTTGAAGGATGTTCATCGTGCGCGTGGCGTTTCTGGATTGTGCAACCGGTATCAGCGGCGACATGACCGTCGCGGCGCTCCTCGATCTCGGCGTGGAACTCGACACGCTCCGGGAAATCGTCGATTCCTTCCGCATCCCCGGCGTCAAACTGCACGTCACGGAAGTCATGCGCGGCGGTTTCCGCGCGAAGCACTTCCGCGTCGAACATCCTGAGCAGCACGCGCACCGGCATCTCACCGACATTATCCAGTTGCTCGACCGCAGCGACAAACTGTCGGAACGCTCACGCACGCTGGCCCTCAACATGTTCGAGGCCATCGCCACCGCCGAGGCCAAAGTTCACGGCATGAGCATCGACAAGGTGCATTTCCATGAAGTCGGCGCGATCGATTCCATCGTCGACATCGTGTGCGCGGCCGTCGGGTTCGACATTATCGATGTGGACGAAGTGATCTGCAGCGCCGTGCCACCCGGTCGCGGGACCGTCAAGATTGCCCATGGCGAATGTGCGGTCCCGACGCCCGGAACAGCGGAGCTGCTGCAGGACGTGCCCCTGGTCGATGTGCCAATCGATACCGAACTGACCACACCCACCGGTGCGGCGATCATCAAAGCCACGGTTGACCGTTTCAGTTCGGGCTGGCCTGCGATGTCTGTGGAACGTATCGGCTATGGTGCCGGGACGAAAGATTTCCGCGAGCGGGCCAACATCCTGCGGATCATTATCGGAGACACGGAAACCTCCGGGGAATCGGACACGGTCGCGCTGCTTGAAACCAACCTCGATGACGCGACGCCCGAACTCATCGGTTACACGAAGCGCCGGTTGATGGCGGCGGGCGCGCTCGATGTCTATTCCACGTCGGTCCAGATGAAAAAGGATCGCCCGGGAATCATGCTCAGCGTGATCTGCGATCTGGATGACATCCCCGTGATGGAAACGATTCTGTTCGAGGAAACGCCCACGCTCGGGATTCGCAAGCAGACAATTCAGCGCAGCGTGCGGCAGCGGACGAAGGTCACCATCGATACGGAATGGGGACCGATTCACGGGAAAGTCGGCTGGCGGGAAGGTGAAGCCGCGGTGTTCAGCCCGGAATACGACGATTGTGCCCGCATCGCCGAGGCGTACGAAGTTCCCTTCCGCGAGGTGTACCTCACCGCGCAGGCGGAGTTCCTGCTGCAGACCGACGCCGACGAAGGGTTCGAGCACGAACACGATCACGACGGCGAACCGTGCGACGGAGATCATGACGAGGACGATGAGCACGATCACGGAGACGAGCACGGCCATCACCACGACCACAGCCACGACCACAGCCATGACCATTCGCATGACCACAGCCATGACCACGATCATCCACACGACCATGATCACCGGCATGATCATGACCACGGACATGATCACGATCACAGGGGCTGAGGTTGATTTCGTACCGCAATCTCAGTGGGCATTCGGGCGTCAGTGAATATGTGACGGGCAAAGACTTCATCCGCGTTCGCTTCGTCCGAAGCTGGACGATCTATCGTTACACCTACGAGAACTCGGGACCGATGCATGTCGAAGAGATGAAGCGCTGTGCGGTGGCCGGACGCGGCTTATCGACCTACATCGCCGAGAACAAGAGCGACCTTCAACCGGATCGAGAATGATCGCCGTAGGTCAGGCTGTGCCTGACGGATCTTAAGCTGTCGTTTTGATAAAGAACAAAGAAGTCAGGCACAGCCTGACCTACACGAGGCGAAACATGCTGCGGGCGCTGTTGCTGTCTGTGTTCATGACGTCGATCGTTTCCGCGACGGATTGGCCGCAGTTTCGCGGGATTGGCGGCAACGGCGTCGCGACGACCGCGGATAAGTTGCCGACCGAGATCGGGCCCGAACAGCATGTGGTCTGGAAGGTCGAGATGCCGCCCGGGCATTCGTCGCCGGTGATTGTCGGCTCCAGAATCTTCCTGACCGCCGTACGCGATCAGAAGCTGTTCACGATCGCACTGGATCGCGCCACGGGTAAGACGCTGTGGGAGCGCGAAGCGCCGCATGACAAGCTGGAAGAGATTCACCGCGTCGGCAGCCACGCGCAAAGCACCCCGGTGGCCGATGACAATCACATCATCAGCTTCTTCGGCTCGTCAGGATTGTCGTGTTATGACCACGGCGGAAAACTGCTGTGGCAGAAACGGATGGGGCCGTTCAACAATAACTTCGGGGCGGGAAGTTCCCCCATTCTGGTCGACGGCCGCGTGATCCTCGGGCAGGACCACGATTCCGACTCGTTTCTCATGTCGCTCGATGTCGCGACCGGCGACGTGCTGTGGAAGGTCGACCGGAGCGAGTTCCCGCGGAACTATTGCTCGCCGGTGCTGTGGGACGCCGACGGTCGCAAGCAGGTTGTCATGGCCGCGACGTTGCGCGTGGTCGGTTATGACTTCGAAACCGGCAAAGAGTTGTGGACCGTGCGGGGGATTTCACGGACGGTCTGCATGACGCCGGTCGTCGGTGATGACGGCGTGCTTTATCTCGCGGGGTGGGCTGCGGGAGGCGACGAGAACGAACCCATTCAGCTCGAGCCGTTCGACACGGCGATCATAGCCGTCGACAAGAACGACAACACAACGATCGAAGAAAGTGAACTTACCGAAGGTCCCGTGCTGCAGCGATTCTCACAGGTGGACCGCAACAAGGACGGCCACATTACGAAAAAGGAGTACGAGTTCTTCCGTGGCCTGCTCGAGCAGGGGAAGAACCAGATCCTGGCGATCGAGCCCGGTGCGAAAGGCGAGGCAACCGCAACAAACGTGCGCTGGCGGCAGGCGAAACTTGTTCCATTTTGTGCGTCTCCGCTGTTTTACCGCGGGCTGGTTTTCACGGTGAAGGACGGCGGAATCTGCCAGGCACTGGATGCGAAAACGGGCAAACCAACGAAGCAAGGCCGCTTGGAGGCCAGCGACGATTACTACGCTTCCCCCGTGGCCGGCGATGGCAAGGTCTATCTGGT
>DASRYX010000324.1:0-5970 GCA_035686985.1 Planctomycetaceae bacterium
TAATAGACCCAGCGGCGTGACCCGGCGACACCGTCGGGAAAGCCGAGCACCCGCCGCGCCAGGATATTGCTGCCGCGGAAATCATACATCAGCCAGCCATCACAGTGCTGGTCTCGAATCGCAGCTTGCACGGCGGCGAGATCAAACATTACGGAACTTTCGCAGGAGGATTGTCGAAGACGTTCGTATTTGGTTTGCGGACTCGCGGATTCAGCACGCGTTCGATCGCCTGCCAGGTTTCCGGCTGCTCGCGCTGCAGATGATCGAGGAACACCTGGCATTTCGCTTTCGCGTCGGCGTCCGCTTCCGCGCTGTCATCTTTCAAGCAGGCCCGGGCGAATTGAACGAGTTTGGCCTGCGATGCCGGCACATCGAACGGGGCGCGTCCCATCCATGCGAGGACTGCCTCGGTGGCATCCCAGGCCTTCCACCGGGCGAGATCCACCAGCGCGAGTTCCGCAAACGCGGGCCGCTGCAATACGACCTGCATCGCCACCGCGACGTGCTCGCGCGGCACACTTTGCGGGGCGTATTCCCACAGGAACCGCAGCGCATTGACGACGGCCATCACGTCACTGTCGGCGACATCCGCAGGCAGCAGTTTCGTCTGGATCAGTCGCGCGAATCCGGCTACACCGGTGAGCAGCAGGTACCCGCCCATCATGCCGTCGACGCTGATCCGCAATTCGTCTTTCCCGGGCGGCTTCGCGAAGCGACTCCACAGGTATTCGGCGTCCGACTGATCACCGCAGAGACCGATCAGCATCGCGTAGAAGCCCAGCCGCACGGGATCGGTCTCCGGATCGCGCAGCCAGTGGCGCAGTTTGTCCCGCGGCAGATTTTTCTGGATCGCCACCACATCTTCGTACTTCGCGCGAGAGAACTCGGAGAACGCATCATTCGCGATGAGGCGATCGTGCACTTCGAAGAACTTGAGGAAGTGTCGCAGACGATTGATGGCGGGTTGTTCGGGTGAGGGCAGGGCGCGAATGTAGCCGTACGAGACCTCGGTCACTTCGAGCGGCTGGCCCCATTGCGTGAATTCCTGATCGACCTTGCCCATCAGGAAGAACGTGTCACCGGGGTTGCCCTGCCGTTCAAAGTTGACGGTGATTTCCGCGCCGGGCTTGAGCTTACCGGTCTTATCGCGCTCGACTTCCTTCACGCGGAAGACGGTTTCCGGGAACTCGGTCTCGGACTTCGCCGGGATGATCCGCACCCAGGTGGCGAGCACCGCGGCATCGGACTCCGCGAGTTGCTCGGCCAACGGCGGCGACGACGGGGGGCAGAATGGACACGCGGTGGCCGCTTCGCAGATGCCCAGAATCGTGCTGAGGACGCCAACAAGAACTACCTGTCCGCGGAGCACGGTTCCCTCCGTGAGTCAAAAAGAGACCCAGCCTTAAGAAAGGCTGGGCTTCCAGGTCACTTGATGAAGAAGAACCGCTTGGCGTCCGCGACCGTTTTCGGATCGTCTTCTTCGAGCTTCGCGAGATGTTTCGCGGCACGCTCGGCGTCGCCGGCGGCCATCTGGTCCTTGCTGCAGGCCAGCATGTACCGCACAACGGCCCGCTTAATCGACGGGATGTCGTACTCATCTTTGCCATACATCGACATCAATCGTTCCTGCACCGACCAGTCCTTCCACCGCGCGAGGTCGGCGATCACCAGATCCGCAAGCTCAGGGCGATCGAGGAGCAACCGCATCGATTGCCGCAGGCGTTCCGGTTCGAACTTGCCGTCACTGTATTGCCAGAGGAACCGCAGCGCCTGCATCGCCGAATAGGTTTCGCTGAACGGGACTTTCTTGTCCTGCAGCTTCTTTTCGTCGATCTGCGCGAGTCCCTTTTCCCCTGTGAGCAGCAGATAACCGCCCATCACGCCGTCGATGCCCAGACGGAATTCGGTGGTCGGCTCGAAGATCTTCTTGGCGAGAACATCCGCGTCGTCGTCTTTGCCGCAGAGCCCGAGCAGGAGACCGTAGAGTCCCATCCGGCTGGGTGAGGTTTGTGGATCATTGAGCCACACGCGGAGCTTGTCCCGCGGCAGCTCGGGCGTCAGCGGGGTGATGTCCGCATACGGCGCGTTCGCGAATTCCCCATACGCGTCGGTCGCCACGGTCGCATTCGGATGTTCGAGGAACTTCACGAAATACTTCAGGCGTTCCTTGGTGGGAAGTTCCGGCTTCGGAGCGTTCTTGATGTAAGCAAACGAATCTTCCGTGACTTCGATCGGGCTGCCCCAGTCGATGACGGCGCCAGCGGTGGTGCCGAGGAGCATGTAGAGATCGCCCGCTTTCGCGGCGCGATAACGGACCAGCTTGACCTTGCTCCCTTTGGCGAGCTTGCTGCCGGTCGGCTGGTTCACGACTTCAACGATTTCATACTCGGTGAAGCCGCCGTCCTGATCTTTGGCGGGGGTGCCGCCGACCCACTTCACCAGCAGCGCGGCATTGGACTGCGCGAGTTGCTCGGTCATCGTCAGCGACGGGGCCGAACAGAATGGACACGCGCGCGAGAACGATGTTCCCCCGGCGAGAAGCACACCCAACGCAAGAGCCGCCAACCAGGACCAACCGCGAGCACGCATCACCGCATCTCCTGCGCTGTCACCGAGAGAATTCACTGAAAACATCGTACCGTGCTGAGGTTCGCCGTGAAAAGTGCGGCTTCCTAACTTACGGAGAAGCGAAGGGTGGCGGGGGCTTCCGCGAGTACGCGGTGCGCCCCGCCACCTGTCGTGCTACCCGTGAATCCTGCAAAGCGCAAGCTATTTGTTAATCACAACGCTGTCTTCCAGCCAATAGAGACCCATCGGCTTGCCGCCTTCGGCGACGAGGTCGATTCGGAAGGTGCCGACAACATCGAACGGGCGGTTCTGGATGTAATCCGTGGTCACGCCGTCGCGCATCTGCACCGAGACCAGGTCATACACTTTCGGATTGCGGCCGAAGCAGCAGATCTGGTTGTCGCGGGCCAGCACGAACTGATCGATGCCGGTGGCTTGAAATGTGGGGTACATGAAGCCGCGCACGCGCAGCCGCTGCCCGTCCAGCGCTTTCAGCCACGAGGGGAAATGCGCGACCGCATCCTCGGGCACCGGTTCCATGTTGAGGACTTTGAGCAGATCGAGATCGTCATACGACACCCGCAGCGCGTTCTGCGGGCCCTCGACTTTGAACTCCCGATGCGGCACCAGCACCTGGATGCCGCCCGGCTTGGGCTCGGCGGTGACGGTTGCGGCGGGGACCACGGCGGCGGGCGGTTTCTCGGTGGCGGCCGGAGTCGTCGGGCTGCTGGGGAACGCGTTCAACACCGCGGCAGCCGATGTACCATCGACAACATTCGCCGGCGCAAGCGCTGAGGCCGGCGCTTCCTCAAACGCGGGATCCGGTGCATCCATCGACTGCACCGCAACCTCTGGCGTGGCCGTGTCAGTCGTCGCGGAGTCCGCAGTTTGATCGGTCTTCACGTCATTGGTCTTGGCGACCGCATCGTTCTTTGTGAGTTCTTTGTAGGACTTGTAGTCCTGCGGGTTCGAGCCCTGTGAGCAACCGATCGCCAGCGACGAAACGAGCAAACACCATTGCCACGCATTGCGATCCATCGGCCTGCTCCCCGTCGCGATCCGTTAGTGCCGCGATCCGTTAGTAGCCCGTCTTCGCCGGGCCGAAGTGCTCGGCGTCGATCTTGTAGACCGGATTCAGCCCGGTCTCATCGAGCGTCGACTGGGCCTCGAACAGTCCCGCGACGGCAACCAGTCCGGTGCGGAAGTCCGCGGTCTGGCCGTCCTTCATTTCCACGTAGATCATATCCGACTGCTTGGGCTGACCGCCGAAACAGCAGTCGCCGCTGTCTTTGCACAGCAGAAATGACGTCAGCCCTTGTGTTTGCTTCGTCGGGTACATGAACCCCTTGAGAAACACCGGCTTCCCCGTAAGTTGTTCGACATCCGGATGGACCTTCATCTGGCCTTCTACCGTGACGAAGCCCTTGTTGGAAATGTCATTCGGAAAGCTGACGCGCTGGAAGCCATCCGGCAGCTCGGTTGCAAAGTTGTAGGTGTGGAACCCCGCTGCGGCGACCGTCGTGGTGAACAGTACGACCGCACAGATTCCCGCGAGCTTGCCGCCGGAATACTCGCTACCGCTGCGGCGGATTTTCTGCCACGCCACCAGTGCAAGCACCGCCCCCAGCAGCGGGATCACCGTCATCGTGTCCCACACGAAGGCGAGCGGGGACAGAAAGACAAACGCCGCACTGATCGGGACGAGGGGAGGCATCGGCCGGTAATTGAATTCGTTGGTGACTTCGGGTTGATCGAAATCAACCATCGCCATCGTTGCGGACATGCACGCCTACTCCTGGACGCGGACACTGTACGGAATGATCAGAATGAGATTCTTTTATCCTGCGCCATCCTACGGACTTCGTCCAGCCCCTAAATCGGGGAAGCGCGGAGATTTCCGCACGGGGAACGGCCTGTCGTTTTTACGAAAGATTTGCGACGAAAGTTGGTGAGCAATACCGCAAAGCGGCCGTTCGCGACGCCGCAGGGAATCGCGAGCACGGTGCGTGTCCGATTCAGGAACTGTCTGCCTCGATGTAACCCCATCCGATAGTTCGGCTTACAGGATTCAGCGTCGTTGAAAGCCGTGCCATGGACCCAGCTGGCAGATTTTGCCGCTTTTCGCCGCAGATTGTGTGAACCACACGAGATACGTCTCCAGGGCCGCAGAATCGTCTTGACCGTCCGCGTCGCCTGACATATCACACCGCCGATTCCAATGACGCCGGAAGGTCGGCAGCCGTTGTCGGCCAGTTTGGTGTGGTGTTTTCCCGCGGTTTTCCCCTGAAAACCCCCGGAAAACGCCACACGTCGTGAAGTCCGGACGAGTTTGGCAGCCCGTCTTGATTCCGTCGCGACCGTCATCAATTGAAACACGACGATCGGTCGCAACGCACGCACATTCAGTATTCCTACGGATGGAGGGAGCTACCTTGGGTAGGATCATCGGACTCATCGGCGGCACATGCCTGTTAATCGCTGCCTGGCGACTGACAGGTCAGCAGCACAATGACCACACGCTGAAAGCCGGTGTGGAAACCCGTCAGGCGCAAGCCCAACTTTCACCGCGCGATGCGTATCGCAAGGGGAAAGAACTGTACCTGCGTGGGAAGTACGACGAAGCCCAGGCGCTGCTCAAGCAGGCGCTCAAGGCGAACTCGGGACTGACCGCCGCCGATCGTCAGCAGACCACGGAATACCTGAGCCGGACCGAGCTCAAGCTGGCTCAGCAGGCGGTGGGTGAACGGGGAGCCCGGGGCCAGTCGCCCGACGCCGACCCGTTCGCAACCGAGGGTGATGCCCCTGTCAAGGATGCGACCCGGACGCGAATCGAGCGGTTGCTCGCCCAGGCGCAGGACGCCGTAAAGCGCGGTGACAAGCAGGAGGCGTTCAAGCTCGCGCAGCAGGCGAATCAGATCGCCAAAGCCGCCGGCATGACCTTCGGCCGTCAGGAACTCTCTCCCTCACAGTTCCTGGCCAGTCTGCAAGGTGTTCCCGCGACCCGCGCCACCAAGACGCCGTCCCTGCCGGAATGGGCGAATGAAGACGCTCCCGTCCGCACGGCCAACGCCGTCGACACGGAAATGAAGTCCGGTGTCGAACTGACCGGCAATCTCGAAGAAGAATTCGCCCCGCCCGCCGCTGAGAAGCGTGCAGCGGCGACCGGCGGCTCCAAGAATCAGGCCCAGACGCTGTTGAACGCCGCCCGTGCGGACATCAAGGCCGGCCGGTTGGAAGAAGCCCGCCAGAAGGCGCTCGATGCCCAGCAGATGCGGGCCGCGTACGACCTGTTCGAGGACCGCCCGGAACTCGTGCTGTCGGATCTCGAACGCCGTGCTCGCACGATGACGATCGCCGCCAACGACGCTCCGAAAGCGGCTGCCAAGGCTGAGAACGCTGCTC
>DASRYX010000325.1:0-1563 GCA_035686985.1 Planctomycetaceae bacterium
CGCGCGACCGCGAAGTTCTTGGCCCACACGCCCGCATGAAACAACTCGGGTTGATGCCCGCCGACAATCAGTGGCGCACCGTCTACCCAGTCAGGGACCGACAACTGCAGCGTGTTCGCGAGATAATTTCGCGCGAGCGTCTTCGCTGCCGCTTGCGCCAGCCGGCGGAGATCACCAAGCGAGACTCCTTGCACATCAATTTTAGCGGCGAGTTCCCGTTGCGCGCGATTCTGTTCGACCAGCGCCGGAAGCGTGTCCCAGTCCGGGACGATGAGCCCGGCTCCGTCAGTGCGGGGCACGCGCCAGGTCCGCCGGACCAATGTGCCCGGGGGAACGTTCGGAGCGGGAAGACTCGCCGCGCTCGCCATCACGTCGCCACAGGAGCGGCGATCTCCGCCTCACAGGGGAACCGCATCGCCGCGATTTCTTTGTGGAGCACATCGTAATAATGCAGCAACCGCCGCGGGGCATGGTCGAGCGATCCGCCGAACGACCGCTCTTCCTCCAGGTAGACCAGCGGGACCGCGAATTCCTTGATCCGCCAATGCTGTCGCGCGGCCTGGACCCACAGCTGCAACGGCATCGCATAACCGGTGTCGGTAATGTTCAACTGCGACAACGCCGGAACGCGGTAGGCTTTGAACCCACAGAACGCGTCGGTCAATCCCCAGCCGAAGCGGCGATTCAGCCAGTCGGTGATCTCCCGATTGATGGCCCGGCGCTGCTCCGGAGGGGCACTGTCGCCTGCGAACTTCTTCAAGTAGCGGCTGCCGGAAATCAAATCGTACGGCTGTTCATTCACCGGGAAGAGAGCCGCAGCGAGTTCGGGAATCAGCGCCGGTTCGTGCTGGCCGTCGCAATCAATCGTGACCAGGACGTCGTACTCATTCTCGAGGGCATACTCGAACGCGGTTCGTAGTGCCGCGCCGTAACCCTGATTCGGATCATGCGTGACCGTGCGGACATCCATCCGGCGTGAGAGCAGCTCCGGCGTGCGATCACTGGAGCCGTCGTCGACGACGAGGACATCCTGGCTGTGCTGCACGACAACATCCAGAACCGGGCCGACATGCCGCTCCTCGTTATACACGGGGAGTGCCGTAAGGATGCGACGCGACATCGGCAAGTTCCGGTGAGGACGGGGGATGAGACGCTGCGGGGCGAGCGTCATTCCCATTCTAGACCGCAAGACCACCCGGTCAACCAGCCGGGGGTTTCTGCTGGACGGGCGCACGCTGAGGCGGGCTCGGGGCTCCGCCAGCCGGTTTTCCGAGCCGGAAAACTTGCTGGCAAATTCGTTAACGTCGGTATGTTGAGGAATTGACCACCCCGATTCTCACCCATACGATGAAAATGTGGGCCACGTGCATGCGGATTTTGACAGTCGAAAGGGGAGTGCGATGCGCATCATGATGATTGCAACGGCGCTGGGTGTCGCCGTGGTGGCTGGCTCGGCGACGAGTCAGGCCGCGGATGTGACGACGCAACAGCAGGTGGTGTTACAGGCGACCGAACCGCTCGCCGCGTCGTCGGCGAACTTCCATCGCTGGCGCGGTGGTGGTT
>DASRYX010000326.1:0-7108 GCA_035686985.1 Planctomycetaceae bacterium
CGCGCACTTCAATGCCACCATCGTCGATGTCTTCAAGAGCGGCATGAGCGAGTACGATTCCAGTCTGGTCTTCTGCAATCTCGATTATCTCCAGCAAGTCCGCGGCATGGTCGATCCCGCCAGCGGCGAGCGATCCTTCACGAGCATTCAGATCAAGCTGAAGGATTACCGCGACGCCGACGAAGTCGTCGAACGGCTGCGGGCGGCGTTTCCCGCGGGGATGTATTCGATCCGCACGTGGGAGCAGAAGCAGGGCCCGCTTCTCGCCGCGGTGGAAGTGGAGTCCGCCATTCTGAACGTGCTGCTGTTTCTGATCATCGCCGTCGCCGGGTTCGGCATTCTCGCGATCTTCTTCATGATCGTTGTCGAGAAGACTCGCGATATCGGCATCCTGAAGTCGCTCGGCGCGAGCCGTCAGGGCGTGATGTCGATCTTCCTGTCATACGGCCTGTCGCTGGGGATGGTCGGCAGCGGCGTCGGGACTATTGCCGGGTTGCTGTTCGTCTACTACATCAATGAAATCGAGAAGCTCATCACGTGGGTGACGGGCCACAAGGTCTTCGATGAACGGATCTATTATTTCCCGACGATCCCGACACACGTCAGTCCCATGATGGTGCTGTGGGTTTCCGTCGGGGCGATGCTGATCGCCGTGCTCGCGAGCATCCTGCCGGCCCGCCGTGCTGCCTCACTGCAACCCGTGCGAGCTCTGCGGTACGAGTGATCAAGCCTGTTCCGTCCCTTAGCTCTCAGCCCTGAACCCTTAGCCTCGCGGAACCCGCCCATGCCCGCCACGCTGCAACGATCGACGGCTTCTTCCCGGGACTCGGTGCCGTTGTCGCCGCCGCAAATCTCCGCGGTGGCGATCGAGAAAGCCTATCGCAAGGGGCCGATGCAGGTGCCGGTGCTGCACGGCGTCGACATCTCCGTCCGCAAGGGCGAGTTTGTGTCGATCGTGGGCCAGTCCGGTTCAGGCAAGAGCACGCTGCTGCACCTGATGGGGCTGCTCGACACGCCGGATGTGGGTGAAGTCATTCTCGACGGCCAACGGATCGATGATCTCCCGGCCCGCACGCGCGATGAACTCCGCAACCGCGTTTTCGGGTTCGTGTTCCAGTTCTATCACCTGCTGCCGGAATTGAACCTCGTCGAGAACGTGCTTGCGCCGCTGATGATCCGGCACTCGGTGTGGGGCTACTGGTCCCGCCGGCGGGAGTTCCATGATCGCGCGAAGGAAATCATCAACACCGTTGGACTCGGACACCGCCTGACACACCGCCCGTCGGAACTTTCCGGCGGCGAGATGCAGCGCGCTGCGATCGCCCGCTCATTGGTCGCCCGCCCGCAGATTCTGCTTGCCGACGAACCGACGGGGAACCTCGACCATTCCACGGGACAGGAAATTCTCGACCTGCTGCACCGGCTGAACGAGCAGGAACAGCTGACGGTGCTGATGGTCACCCACGACAATGCGGTCGCCGCGCAGGCGCATCACATCGTCCGCCTCCGCGAAGGCCGCATCGAACGCCTCGCCAACGCGGCGTAACCTTTGTCTTCAAATCGGGTTGTGATTTTTCCGTGAGCGGCCCGGCGCTAGGCGCCGGTGTCCGTGATCGCGTCCAAAACACCGGCGGCTAGCGCTGTACCGCTCAAAATGCTGGAACACTGGTCGAAGCGGGCGCGTTTCGGGTAGACTGCTCGATTCGATCATTCTTCACACGGACGGCGAAAGTCTGTCCTGAGTGCGGCCCTGAGGAAGACCTGTACGATGGCGTCGAAACGCAAGAGTTTGTTGGACCTGCGCCGGGAAGCCGAAGCCGTTGAAGCCCGCGGCGGCGACGCGACGGCGACCAAAGCCGAAAAGGCTGCCGCCACCAAGGCGAAGAAGGCTGCCGCCCCCAAAGCGAAGCGGGTCGCGAAAGAAAAGCCGGTCGCCCGCAAGCGGATGATCTGGGTCGTTTACAACGGCAGCATGAAAGAAGAAGGCCGCTTCCCGTACGATCAGCGGGCCGCTGCCGAAGAAAAAATCGAAGCCCTGCGGCAGAAGTCGAAGAAGCTCTACTTCATCCATCCGGTGAAGGAAGTCATCGGCGATCCGAGCGCGACGGTTGGCCTGGTCGCCGCCGCCGCCGCCGCTGCCCTGAAAGCCGCCGCCGCTGCGGCCGTGGTTGAGCAGGAAGAGGCCGAGATCCCCGAAGAAGTCATCGCCGAAATGGACGAAGAGATCGAGCAGGAAGAGGAAGAAGAAGAGGACGACTCGGAAGAGTAAGCTCTTCGATTTTGAATTATGATTCACAACCCGGTTGCCTTGGTGGCAGCCGGGTTGTTTCGTTTGATGCAAAGAGAACACCCAGGGATGCAATCCCTGGGCTTCTTGGGGATGTAATCATGCGGTATGCGGTGCTGCATCATGATCATCCGTTCGTGCACTGGGATCTACTGCTGGAGACACCGTCCGGATGCTGGACGTGGCGGTTGCTCGACGCGCCCGACTCACCCGGCTTAATTCGCGCGGAACGGATTGCCGATCATCGGGCGTGGTATCTCACTTACTCCGGAGCAGTCAGCGGCAATCGTGGAACGGTCACACCGTGGGACGCCGGCCGGTTCGTCTGGTTGACCGCGACCGAGAACCGCGTGGTGGGTCTCGTCACGGGCATCCGCTGGGGTGGCGGCATTGAGCTTCTGGCAGATTCTGCCGATTCCTGGCGTCTGCGGGTCTTGTCCGACGCCTGAAGCCGAGGGCCGTCAAGGAATTCCCTCCGCAACGCGGCAAACTGTGTTGCCTGCGACTTCTGGCGAGACTGGTAGTTGCGCGGATTTAAGGTGAGTTTTACGTCAAGACTCGGCTCCGACTTTGACGATTGTAGGGACAAGTAGATCTGCGCCGGGTTTATTCCTGGCGGAATGATTCATCAAGTCCCCCGGCAAGGTACGGATGGCATGCCCGCACAAACCGTCTCCACCCCGAGTCGTCCCCGTACGCTCTCCGAGTGGTTCCGCCGCCGGTGCCGCGCTCTGCCGCTCGTGCTAGGCGCGTCGATCCTCACCGGTCCGTGGCTGTCGCAAGTGGAAGCGGCCGGCCCGAACAAGTGGCCGGGGTCGTCTAAGCTTTCCGCCGGCAACAACCGCAGCATGGATCGGGGCGTCAAGCCGGCGACCAATGCCAAGGGGAAGAAAACCGCGTCGCTGGAAGACGTGGAAGAAACCCCGCTGGAAGACAACAAGGTCAAACTCAACTACATCTCCGCGACGTGGGAAACGGTGCTGAAAGATGTGTGCGAGGCGACCGGTTCCGAACTGATCGCCGATCGTGTTCCATCCGGGCGGTTCTCGCGACGGGACGGTGCGGAATACACGCGATCGGAAGCGGTCCGCATCATCAATCATGAAGTCGAACGAAACGGCTTCCGCGTGCTGGAAAAGGGGAAGTTCCTCGTCGTCGTCGATTTGCCGTCCCAGCGGATGCAGTACGCCGCGCCGATCATCCCGAAGGCAACCAACGAGCAGGGCAAGTTTGAACCGATCCAGCCCGAAGTGCGTCCGCAGCGGCAAGCCGTGCAGGTCACCCGGCGGACGGCGGATCAGGAAGCCGCGCCGGCCGCGGTGACACCCGCCGGTGGTCCCGTGCAGCAACCGGCGAAGTCTCCGATCGCGCTGACCGCCCACGAAGAACCTGCGACGGAAGCCGCCACCCCGCGTCCGGTTCCGCAAGAACCGATGACGATGGTGGTTTTCCGAGCACGCAATCAGCGGGCCTCGGAACTCGCGAAGCGGGTCTATCGCACATTCCGTGACCGGGCCGAACTCGTCGAAATCGGCCGCGATGGTTTGCCGGCGCTGCGGGTCCGTCAGACGAAAGTCGGCCCGACTTCGCCTGTGCAATTCAGCGTGGCGATCGATGAAGAACGCGAAGAACTGCTGATCGACGCGCGGCAAGCCGATTCCGACGCGCTGCTGAAACTGCTGCGGCGGATCGACACACCGTCGCTGGACACCGAAGGGATTCAACTCGTCTCCAGCACGAAGGAAGCCTGCCTCGCCGCCGTGCAGTTACCGAAGGAAATCGCGGCGCTGCGGGCTGCCCGTGAAGACCGCGAGCCGTTGGCTCTCGCGCAAGCCGATCCCGTCGAGCCGATGCCGATGGAGCAGCGCAATCGCCGTCAGGTCGCGCAGCCGCAAGGACCGCTGGGCGACATCCTCGGCAACCTCAAGAGCGAAGTCACCATCGAATCCATTCCCGATCTGGGCGTGCTGATCCTCAAGGGCAACGAGCGCGATGTCGAGCAGGTCATGCAGGTTATCCGCGAGCTGGAAAAGCTCAGCGAAGGGACCGCGCCGAAAGTCCATCTGCTGCATCTGAACAACGTAAACTCCGATGCTCTTGCCGAGCTGTTGACCTCGGTGTTCGAAAAGCTGACGAAGTTCCCCGGCAAGGCGACGCAGCCACGACAGAGTGTGTCGATTGTCGCGGTGTCGAAGCCGAACGCGATTCTGATTGTCGCCCCGGCGAACGATCTCGATTCCATCATCGAGCTCGCGGAAGAGCTTGATCAGCCCGTGCAGGCGGAGACGGAATTCCAGATCTTCCAGCTGCAAACCGCGATTGCCACCCAGCTCGCGGAAATGCTGACCGAGTTCTACGCCGAGCGCGTGAGCCTGGGGGCCCGGATTCGCGTGCAGGCCGAACCACGGACGAACACGCTAATCGTGCAGGCTAGGCCGAACGACCTCGATGAAGTCGCCGCGATGATCAAGAAAATTGATCGTGCCGAAGGCGGCAGCACGAGCCAGATGAAAGTCTTCGTGCTGAAGAACGCGGTGGCGTCTGAACTCGCGGCAATCATCAATGCCGCGATTCAGAGCGTGATGGCCCCGCCGTCGAACCCCGGTGCGAACCAGATCTTCGGTAATCAGGGCGGTGGCAATGCCGGGCAGATTGCGGAGCAGTTCCGCGAAGTCCGCTCGACCGTGCTGGAACTCCTCGCGATCGACAAGGATGGAGCGAAGAAACTCAAGTCCGGGATTCTCGCGGATGTCCGCATCACACCCGATCCGCGGATGAATGCGTTGATGGTCGCGGCTCCCGAAGCGAGCATGTCGCTCATCGCCGAGCTGATCACGCTGCTGGATCGCCCGACGAATCAGGTCGCGGAAATCAAGGTCTTCACGCTCGCCAATGCCGATGCGTCGCTGATGGTGCAGCAACTGCAGACCTTGTTCGGCCTCACGCAAACCGGTGGCGCGAATGCCCAGCAGCGGGCGGCTCAGGGGATTCAGGTCGCGGGGGCGGAAGACGCCAGCAGCGGACTGATCCCGCTCAAATTCTCGGTCGATCCGCGCACGAACAGCGTGATTGCCATCGGGGCCGCGGAAGCCCTGCGGGTTGTCGAAGCGATCATGTTCCGGCTCGATGAAAGCGATGTCCGTCAACGGCAGACCTCAGTGTTCCGGTTGAAGAACAGCCCGGCTCAGCAGATCGCCCAGGCCGTTCAGCAGTTCCTCACGAACCAGCGCGACCTGACGCAAACGGACCCCAACCTGTTCAGCAACGTCGAACAGTTGGAACGCGAAGTCATCGTCGTCGCCGAACCGGTGAGCAACAGCCTGCTGATCTCCGCCACGCCGCGGTATCACAAGGACGTTGTCGAACTCGTGCGGAAGCTCGACGAAGCCCCCAAGCAGGTCGTGATCCAGGCGCTGCTGGTCGAAGTCGAACTGCAGGACACTGACGAATTCGGCATCGAACTTGGCTTCCAGGATTCGATCCTGTTCAATCGCAGCCTCGTCGATGGCACCACCTTGGGACCGCCGGTCACCACGACATTGCCTAACGGGACGCAGACCACTTCACAGTCCCTGCTTTCGCAATCGGGGTCTCCGGGCTACCTCTTCGGGAATCCGGCGACGCCGCTGGGGAACAACATCTCTCCCGGATTCAATCCGTCTCGCGTCGGGGCGCAAGGCCTGGGCAGCTTCTCGCTCGGTCGAACGAACAACGAACTGGGCTTCGGCGGCCTCGTGCTGTCGGCCAGTTCGGAATCGGTCAGCTTCCTGATGCGGGCGCTCGCCGCGAATCGGCAGGTCCGCGTGCTCAGCCGCCCGGAAATCCGCACGCTGGATAACCAGCTGGCACAGATTCAGCAGGGTCAGGAAGTTCCCGTGGTGACGGGCGTGACCCAGACTCAGACGTCGACAGGACCCCAAGTCACCCGGCAAACCTCGGGCGTCATTCTGACCGTCATTCCGCGGATTAGTCCCGATAACCAGATCGTGATGGAACTGATCGCCGAAAAGAGTCAGTTCAATCTCACCGACGGGGTGCCGATCTTCACCGATCTTGAAACCGGCAACACGATCACGTCGCCGGTGAAAGACATCAGCGTCGCCCGCACGACGGTGAGCGTTCCCAATGGGCAGACCATTGTGCTGGCCGGGATGATCACCGAGCGGAACGACGAAGCGCACCGCAAGGTGCCGATTCTGGGCGATATCCCTCTGCTCGGCGCGGCGTTCCGTTACGACTTCCAGCAGAATCGCCGGACGGAACTGCTGATGTTCCTCACGCCGCGCGTGGTGCTCGATGACGCCACGAGCGAGTTCATCAAGGAAGTCGAGATGGGCCGCCTGCACTTCAACGAAGCGCATGCGGAAGAGATCCATGGACCGTTGCGAGGCGTCCCGGCGGCCGACGTGGCACCGACGCCGACCTTCAACACGATGCCCCCCGCACCGGGCGCCGCACCGTCGCCGATTCCTCCGGCGGTCCCGGTCGTCCCCTCGCCACCGGCCCCCGCGATTTCGCCCGCGGCCGCAGAGTTCGCACCATTCGATGCGACCGAGCCACTGCAACCCGCGGGGCAGGACGAATCGTTTGAACCCGCGGTGAAAGATTCGATGGTCACTCCCGCGGCGGCCATCCGGCGGCTCGATGAACCCGCCCAGGGCCGAATCGTTCCCGCTTCAGCGAAGCAAGCCGCCGGTGTGGCCCGACCGAAGGTGAAGCTTGGTCGGAACAACTGGTCGAATCCGTAAGCCGTCCTGCGTGAATTCAACGACTGCCGAGCAGTCTGTGTGATCGTCCAATGAAGGAATTCCCCATGACCGG
>DASRYX010000327.1:0-8315 GCA_035686985.1 Planctomycetaceae bacterium
CCGAGGTCTCGTACGGCTACATTCGCGCCCTGCCCTCACCCGAACAACCCGCCATCAATCGTCTGCGACACTTCCTCAAGTTCTTCGAAGTGCACGATCGCCTCATCGCGAATGATGCGTTCTCCGAGTTCTCTCGGGCGAAGTACGAAGATGTCGTGGCGATCCAGAAAGATCTGCCGCGGGACAAACTGCGACACTGGCTCCGCGATCCCGAGACCGATCCGGTGCGGCTGGGCTTCTACGCGATGTTGATCGGTCTGTGCGGTGATCAGTCGGACGCCGAATACCTGTGGAGCCGCTTCGAGAAGCCGCCGGGCAAAGACGAATTGCGCATCAGCGTCGACGGCATGATGGGCGGGTACCTGCTGCTCACCGGGGAGGCCGGATTCGCGCGGTTGATCCAGACGAAACTGCGGCCTGCGGATGTCGCTGACAGTGACGTGATGGCCGTCGTCAATGCGCTGCGGTTCCTGTGGGAATACGCCCCGCAAAGTGTGCCGCGTGAGCACGTCGCGGTGGCGATGCAGGTCGTATTGCAGCGGCCCGCGTTTGCGGAACTCGCGCTGGTGGATCTCGCCCGCTGGAAAGCCTGGGATGCCACCGAGGCAGTCCTCGCGTGGATGGGACGCGCCCCGTTCGATGTACCCGCATCGCAGGCCAAACTCGTTCAATTTGCCCGGGCCTGCTTGAAAGATGACAGCGCGGAAGCGGACGCCGACGCGAAAGCGAACTGCCAGACGTTCCTCGATCATCTGCAGCGCGAGCAACCGGATACCTGGCAGGCGATCGAGCGCGTGCTGAATCCCCGAGTCCGCAAACCAAATACGAACGTCTTCGATCATCCTCCTGCGAAAGCTCCGTAATGTTTGATCTCGCCGCCGTGCAAGCCGCGATTCGAGACCAGCACTGTGATGGCTGGCTGATGTACGATTTCCGCGGCAGCAATATTCTGGCGCGGCGGGTGCTCGGCTTTCCCGACGGTGTCGCCGGGTCACGCCGCTGGGTCTATTATGTCCCCGCGACAGGCACGCCGACCAAGCTCGTGCACCGCATTGAAACCGGCGCACTCGATCATCTCCCCGGCGACCGACGCGTCTATCTTCGCTGGCAGGAGTTTGAGGCGGGTATTGCCGCCGTGTTGCAGAGAGCAAAGCGCGTCGCCATGGAGTACGCACCGCGCAACGGCATTCCCTATCTCGGTCGCGTCGATGCCGGGACAGTGGATCTCGTCCGCAGTCATGGTGTCGAAGTCGTTTCCTCCGGTGATCTCGTGCAGCTCTTTGAAGCGGTGTGGGATGACGAGCAGTGGGACCTGCATCTCGAAGCCAGCCGGCACACCGATGCGGCGTATGGCATTGTGTGGAAGTTCATCGCCGAACAGGTCCGCACACGCGGCGAAACAACGGAAGACGCCGTCTCCCGCGTGATCATGGACCACTTCGCCGCGAACGGACTGACGACGTATCACCCACCGATTGTCGGCGTAAACGCGAATTCCGGCGACCCGCACTACGAGACCGGCCACGAAGCGATCCGCGAGGGCGACTTTGTCCTCGTCGATCTCTGGGCGAAGATGGACAAGCCACGCGCGGTTTACAGCGATCTCACCCGGGTCGGGTTTGTTGGTGACAAGGTTCCCAGCAAGTATCAGGACATTCTGGACATTGTCGCCAAAGCGCGCGACGCTGGGATCGAATGCGTGAAGTCCGCCTTTGCAGTGAACCGCCCGCTGCCCGGCTGGCAAGTCGATGACGCCACGCGGGGAGTGATCGAAAAAGCCGGTTACGGCGAATACTTTGTCCATCGCACGGGCCACAGCATCGGTCAGGAAACGCACGGCAACGGCGCGAACATCGACAACCTCGAAACCCGCGAAGAGCGATTGATTCTCCCCGGCTGCTGCTTCTCCATCGAACCGGGCATCTATCTTCCCGAGTTCGGCGTGCGCAGTGAAGTCGATGTCTTCGTCGACAAACACCGCCAGGTGCATGTCACGGCGGGCGAGTTGCAGTACAAAGTGGTTCCCATTTTGGGATGACGCGCGATGCCCGAACATCAAGCCGTGATTGAGTGGACCAACCCGGGCCCGGATTTCGCGCGGGGCAAGTACTCCCGCGAACACACGTGGACGTTCGATGGCGGGCTGAGCGTGCCGGCGTCCCCTGCTCCGTCGGTGGTGCCCGCGCCGTGGTCGAACCCGGCGAACATCGATCCCGAAGAAGCACTGGTCGCGTCGATCGCCAGTTGCCACATGCTCACGTTCCTGTGGCTGGCCTCGAAGCAGGGCTACGTCTGCGAGCACTATCGTGACGCCGCGACCGGCACGATGACGAAGAACGAACGCGGCGTCTGGTGGGTCTCACACGTGACGCTCCACCCACAGATCGAGTGGTCCGGCGAGCGCGTTCCCGGTGCCGACGAACTCGCGACGCTGCACCACCACGCTCATGAAGAATGCTTCATCGCCAACTCGGTGAAAGCCCAGATCGATGTCGCCGTTGCGTCGTGACTGTCAGCCGTTCAGAAAATTACGTGCGACAGTGATCTGCGGCACAGCCAGTTTCGTTTGCGAGGGTGTCTCTGTCGGAAAGCCACCAGATGTCCGAATCGCTGCCGGCGGAAATTCGTGTCGATTCGATTCCCGGCGGCGGCACAGTCTATGAACTTCCGGCGCGACCGGATTTCAAACCGTGGCGATGGCTGGCGGTGTTCCCGTTTCTCGGCGTCGCGATCGGCATCGGCTTCCTCGCCTTCTGGTCGTGGGGCTTCGTCGGGGGGATGGTTCAGATCTTCGGCCCGTGGGGCTGGTTGGGCCTGCTGACCTTGCTGCCCTTTCTGGGAGGCCTGTTTACGGTCACGTGGGTCGTCCTGCTGGCGATGGCCGGGCGGACGCAGGTGATCGTCGCTGACGATGTCGTCACGACCCGTGAGCGCGTCGGCTGGTTGCGGCGCTCACGGTGGATCAAGCGGAGCGACATCGCCCGGCTGCAAGTCCGCTCGGGCGGCTCCGTCGAGGTCAACGGTCGGCCTCAGTCTTTGAAGTCGTTCCAGAATCTGGCGCTGTTGTCCGCCGAACTGACCAGCGGGAAAACCCAGTTGCTGGCGATTGGTTACCCGCGGGACTGGTTGATTCCGCTCAGCCAGGAACTGTCGCGTCGCCTTGCCGTCGATGCCCCGTCGCTGGATTCACCGAACAACGCGATCCCCGTGACGATTGTGGACTCAACCACCGACTCGGGAGAGATCGAACGCGATGAACAACCCCCGCAAAGTGTGATCGAACGGCAGGCCCTCCCGGATGGATTCGTGCTGACAATTCCCGCGAGCGGCGTGCGGGGCGGTAGTCGAGGCCTGTTGACGTTCTCGCTCGCCTGGTGCGGCATCGTGACCTTGTTCACCGTCGTGTTCTCGATCGCCGGCGGTCAGGGGCAGGTGAATCCCAAAGAATCCTGGTGGGTCTTTCCAGTCGTTATCGCTGTCTTCTGGGCCATCGGAATCGGAACTTTTCTGAGTGCCATCAACATGAGCCGTCGGCAGGCGGCGATTGCCGTCGCGGGCGATCGCTTGAAGCTGATCATTTCCGATCTGTTCGGTACGAAACGCAAGGAATGGGCGCTCGATGACCTGCAGACATTCCGCAAAGGTCCGAGCGGTGTCGAAGTGAATGGTGTCCCCGTCATGCAGTTGCACATCGTGCCCCGTGCCGGCTCCCCGTATGGATTGCTGACGGGCCGTGACGAAGCCGAACTGGAATGGATCGCCACGCAACTCCGCCGGGCGTTGCCGAGACCGGAAAGTTCACGCAGCGAATCTCTACCGGATGTAGCCGTGTCACCGGCGTGAGCCTCAGCTCTTCTTGCCGCCCAGGAAGCGGGCCCAGCGGCGATCATTCGCGCCGTTACCCCCCGGTGCGTCCTGTCCGGCGAGTTGGTCGATCGAGGTCAAGCCCAGACGTTTGAGATGCTTGGCGATCGCTTCTTCCTGGGCGGCGATCTGCATTTTTTCGCGGGCGACCTGGGCGCGTTCCAGCGAAATTTCCACTTCCGCCATCCGCAGGGTTTCGTCGAGCCGCACCGACATCTGCTGCAGCGAACCGGCGAGATCCGGATCCGCGGCGGTCAGTTCCGACCAGTCGTTCGGCAAAGAAAGTTCTTCCACCGTCCGCAGCCGTCGCAGCAGTGTGGCAATGTAAGCGTCGCGCTCAAAGACGGCTGTCTGCAGCGCGGCCACATCCTCCAGACTGGTTTCAATCGGCTCGGGTGACGGCGGCAACGGTTCCAGTTGTGATGGAGCATGCCGATCTTCGCTGACGGATTCACTGTCTTCCGGAAGTCCCAGCATCTGGGATTTGAGTTGTTCCCAAGCCGAACCGGAGGAGGGTGACGCGGCGGCTTCGGTCTCACTGCGAAACAATCGCGAGCCGGACATCGGCGCGGGTTCGGTGATCACGGGCTGCAGCCCGCTCGACTCCATCAGATGCCGTTGATCGAGCGGGGCGCTCAAGCGCTCGCCAACGAAATCGCGCAGTTCGGTCAGCTGGACTTCGATCCGGCCGAGAGAAAATCCCGCCTGGAGATCTTCCCACTGCTGCACGACGCGCTGCATGTCGGCGACGAGCTGGCGGTGATCGTCGACCAGATCAACGGGAAGGCCACCGCCGCGACGGCGATCGGCGCCGGAGCGCTGCATGCGGTCGATTTCTTCCGCCGCGCGCTCAAGTTGTTCGGTCAGCGTCTCGACGAGTTCCGACTTGGATGCGAGTTCCAGCTCCAGCTCGACCAGCGGGCTCTGGGCATATTCGGCGACGGCCGCGTCATGGGCCGAGGCTCGACTGCCGCCGGGCGTGTCGCTCGTTCCTTTGCGTGCAGTATGTTGGCCCACGGCGATACGGCTCCCCAGAGGGGCAGGGATTGCGTTGAACAGGCGCACGGGGACGCGCGCTCTTGTCCGAAGCCTAGTTCACGCCGCCGGGAGAAGCGGGCCAACTCACTTCGCTGCGGTTCCGCCAAGGGGCGAAGTTGCCGCAGCGGTATAGATTTGCGGATTAATCACATTCTGCGGGCGTTGGCCCTGCAGACCCGCGGCGAGCTGCTCAAAGGCCTGCGTCCGCATCTGCGCCAGCGCCTGATCCGAAACAAACGCCGCGTGGGGCGTCACGATCACCCGCTCGTCCTGGAACAACGGCTGTGACAGATCCGGCGGTTCCGGTTCAAACACATCGAGCGCCGCCCCGGCGAGCTTGCCGCTCTGAATCGCCGCCCAGAGCGCTTCGTGATCAATCAGGTTCCCACGGGCCGTGTTGATCAAGTACGCCGTCGACTTCATCAGCGCCAGCGTTGCCACGTTGAACAGGTGAAACGTCGCCGGGGTCGACGGCGCGTGCAGCGAAAGATAGTCGCTGCGGCGGAGCAATTCATCCAGCGAGACCATTTCGCAGCCGGTGCCGTGGTCGCTGCCGCTCGCCGTGTGGGCGATCACGTGCAGCTTGCAGGCGCGGGCTCGCGAACAGAATTCGCGGCCGATGCGTCCGAGGCCGAACAAGCCCAATGTCTGCGTCGAGAGCCGTTGCAGTCCCGACACTGCGGCGAGGTTGTACTCACCCTGCTTCGTGCGGTGATGTAGAAACCCGATCCGCCGGGCACACGCGAGCAGTAATCCCAGCGCGTGGTCAGCGACTTCATCGACGCAGTAATCGGGGCAGTTGGTGACCGGGATTCCGCGAGCCGTGGCGGCATCGACGGAAATGTTGTCGATGCCGATTCCCGTGCGGGAAATCACCCGGCAGCGCGGTGCGGCGTCAATCACTGCGGGCGTGACCTTCGCCCAGTTCGCCGCGATCGCATCGCAATTCGCGGCGAGTCGGCAGAGGATTTCTTCGTCTGTCGAAGGTGCTTCGACGAGTTCCGCACCGATGCGATCTAACGCCGCCTGTTCAATCGTCGTGTCCGGCCACGCCCGATCAGTCAGCAGCACTCGCCACCGCGCGGTCATTGGCTCGCCGCGAGTTCGGCCATGCGTTGCGCGGGGATCACGAGCCGGTCCCAATTGCGCTCCACGTATTCCGGCGGGCCGCCCTTGTTCGCCACATATTGCGCGACCATCACCGTCGGGATCATTTCGATCGCATCCCACGGGCAGACCGTCAGTTCATATGGATCGGTCTTCTTCGTCGGGATATGGACGCAGACTTCGCAGCCCACGCAGCGCTCGACATCGATTTCACAGAACGACTGCAGCACCGAGATCGTTTCCCCCGGCACCTTGATAATGCAGTCGACCGGGCAGACTTCCAGACACGATTCACACCCGGTGCAATTGTCGGCGTTGATAACCGCCACTTCCTTCGGCAGTTTCTTCCGCCCACCCGCCTTCGCCATGTCCTGCCATCCTTATCGTTCACGATCGGGGATCGGCGCACCCGGCCCCGTCGAAGCTGACATTGTTCAGTCTCGAGAGCATACTCCATCGCGGAGATCGGAATCCACCCGGACGAAGTCTGTCCCTGAATCATATTCATTCGGCCAAAAAATCCCAATCGTTTTCCTCGCGAGCCAGACCGGCAGATTCTGCCGGAGCCGTGACGGCTTAACCGGGGGTGGCTGGGGGGGAGCGTACTCGCGAAACCCCGGAAGGGTCGACGCTGTCTCTTCCGGGGCTTCCTCCCGTTGGTCGTCCAGCCCCGGCCACCCCAGCCGCAGTATCTGTCACGGGACCCCGGTTGTCGCCCTGGGGAGAATCCACTACAACTCCCGCCCCGTAACCCAACAACTTCCTCAACGAGCGCACCCGTTGCCGATGGACCGGTTCCGGAGCATTCTGCTGGCTTTCGGGATGCTAACTGCATCCGTGGCAATCGCTTGCGCTCCGTCCGCTAACGCCGGGGAACTCGTCGAGCGTCTGGAACTCAAATCCGGAACGACGCTGACGGGGCACAGCAAAGCCGTCGAGGACGGCCATCTGCGCTGGGAACTCGCTCCCGGCGAAGAACTGCTTGTTCCTGTCGAATGGATCGAGCGAGTCCAACTCGTGCCCGAAACGCCGCCCGCGCCTGCGTCTCCCACTACGGCCCCGATTACCGACGAGGAAACGCCTACGGCTTGGATCGATCACTTCCCGCTCGCCCGAACCGTCGCGGACTGGTACGAAGGGCTCGGCGGAGTCGCGACTTTGTGGACGCAGCGGATCCAGATTGGCGGGACCTTCGCCGAGGGGAACACCAAAACCGACCTGCTCGACATCGTCTCCGCCTTCGAACGCAACACACCGCTGCAGTCCCGCCAGATCGACGCCGGGGGGCAATGGGCTCGCAGCGGGACGAAACAGACCGCGAACCGCTGGTTCGTGAATACCAACTTCGACTGGCCCCTTGAAGAAGGCAGCCAGTGGATCACGTTTCTCACCAGCAAGAACGAATACAACGAGCTGCAGAACCTCGATTACCGGGGCACGGTTTCGACCGGCCTGGGCCATCGTTTCGTCTTCGAAGCGAAGAAACGCCTGATCACCCGCGTCGGCCCGGCGTATACGGTCGAAATCTTTCACTCGCCGAACAACTGGCGTGAGTCGCCCGATATGTTCGGCGAGCTGGAAGTCCGCTGGCCGGTGTTTGAAAAGGCCTCGTTCGAGCAGAAAATGCGCGTGCAGCCGAGTCTGCTCAACTGGGAACTCGTGCGTGTCTTTTCCACCACCGGGTTGCTGATGGACCTTGACCAGAAGGAACGCTGGAAGCTGCGGTTGGGGTTCAACTACACCTACAACTCGCAACCCAACGACGGGCGGTTGCCGAGCGATTATCTGACGACACTGTCGCTGGTTTATATCCGGAAGTAGGGTTTGCCGAGTCCGCGAGGCGAACCGCACTCCTTCCCATGCTCTGCGTGGGAACGTCCGATCTTCGACACTCCGCGTCATCTTTGTTTGCTGGGTGAAGCGCACATGCGACACAGAGCGTTGCGGCCGTGTGTTCCCACGCGGAGCGTGGGAACAAGATTAACGCGGTTCGCCTCGCGGACTCGGCAAACCCTACGGAATTACTTCTCGTCACCCATCAACCACTCCAGCGCTTTGTCGTGGTCGTCCATCGGGGCCGGATTCTTTTTCGGCAGCGGCTTCGACGCCGGAGGCAGCGGGCCCGGTCGTTCGGGCCGCTTCAGCGGGCGCTCGCCGGGTTGTTCACCGCCGAAGGAGAGGCCGGCTTTTTCGAGCAGGCTCTTGGCGAACGGGTCTTCTTCCTGCGGCGGCGGCGCGGTGGGATCGGGCGTGTAATCAATTTCAAAGGCGTGCTTGGCGAAGGCGATCGTGTCGCCCGGCTGCAG
>DASRYX010000328.1:0-9288 GCA_035686985.1 Planctomycetaceae bacterium
GTAGATGGCTTCACCGGGACGCGTGAGCATCCGCGCGGCAGTGTTTTCTTCGCTGAGAATGAGGTGCGCGTCGGTCTCGCTACACTGCAGTGCAATCCGCACGGCGACTTGTCCCAAGGTGCTGCGGGCCAGAGAATACGCTCCGGCTAACGTTTGCGAGCCGAGAATCACATGCACGCCGAACGCGCGGCCCTGACGAATCAAGCGGTCGAGCAACAGTCCCGCGGTTTGCGCCAGCGGATCATCCTCGACGAAGAACTCCTGGAATTCGTCCACGATCAACAGCACACGCGGCATCACGGCATTCGGACGGGCGGCTCGGAAACTGGGGAGATCGTTCACGCCGGCATCGCGGAAAGTCGTGCTGCGGTCCTGCAACAGTTGATCCAGACGTTCCAGCACACTCACGCCGAATTCACGGTCGCTCTCGATCGCAATCACCCGGGCATGAGGCAGCTTCTGGCGGGCATACGTCTGGAATTCGACCCCTTTCTTGAAGTCGATCAGATAGAACTCGACTTCGTTCGGGTTGTAGTACAGCGCGGCATTGGTGATCAGCGCGTGTAGCAGCGTCGACTTCCCGGAGCCAGTTTTACCGGCAACCAGCACGTGCTGCGAAGTCCCGCTCCCGAGCGATACCGATTGTGACTTCGTCGCGCCGGCACGACCGATAGGAACATCGATCCCTTTCGCCGCCGAACGGGTCCAGAGGGCATTGCTATCCGGGGCGACGCGATGAAAAGGTACTTCCACGCGACGGACATCCTGCGCTTCCTGGCCGACCCGCTTCACGATCGCTGTGAATTCCTCCGCAGGAGGTGGTGCATCGAGCGCGATCGGCCAGCGTGCGAGTTCCGCCTCAGGTGAATGGAAGCCGTCCTGTTTCCATTCCAGCGTGAGCAGCTTTTCGGCGAGGTCGCTCAGCGTGAACCCGCGCGGCAACGGCTGCCCGAGGTCAACGTGCAACAGTGGGATCACACCACAACGCGGACCACCGGAGACGATGTTCCACAAGCGTCGCAAGGCGACGTCGGTGAAGTGCGCAGGCATCCCCAGCACGACGAGGACGCGGTACGGCTCCGCGACTTCCCCCGCCTGCCGGTTGTAGTCTTCCAGCGTGGGGAATTCATTTCGCAGGAACATCTGCAGCACGGTTTCGATGTGCTGGGTCATGTCGGCGAGGCGCTCTTCGATTGCGTTCGGCTCGGTCCAGATGCGACTGGTCACCAGCAGCTCGTCGATATCCGCCAGATGCATGAACGCCGAGAATCCCTCGCCGAGACCGACGGGATCAATGATGGTAAACCGCACCCGGCCCGGAGGCAGCGTGGTGAGCATCCGGAGCATCGCGGTCTGCAGCCACGCGGTCGCGGCAGCGCGTCCAGCGTTCCCCGTGGATTGCAGCAGCAATCCCGAACGCTCTTTCAAGTCGAGCCAGCACGGCACCTGCCAGGCCGAAGTCCCGGTATGAAGGGCGACATGGGGCGGGACACCATCGGGCAGGTCTTCGAGCCCGACGTTCCACGAACCAAGTTGAATCGCCGGAGCCGTCGTCAACGGGTCGTGCGCTGTTGTGGATGAACGCAACGCTTTCCAAGGCGGCTGCTGGGACTGGGCCGTGGCATTCCACTCCGTAGCACGAGTCGTCAAATCACTGATCGCGTTTTCCCAGAAGCCTTGCAGTTGCGCCCAGCCCTGTTGCCGCTCCCGGTCAAAGTCGGCGAGGGCCTGGGCATGCTCACGCGCCAGCAGCGCGAAGTCGCTGGATCGTCGGGCTTCCAGTGCCTGCTGTTCGCTCGAAATGTTCTGTTCGCTGCGGCGGACTTCTTCCTCCCGCTGCCGCTGTTTCTGCAACCGCGTGGCGTGGGTCGTCTGTGAGAGCTGCTGCTGGGCTCGATGAAAGCGGGACTGCGCATCGGTCGCCACGTTGCGGTAATCGGCTTCGGCTCGCTGCAACACATCGTCGCGCTGGTTCACGCGCAGCGAATGTTTGCGTTCCAGGTCATCCGCCATCACTTTGAGTTCTTCCGCGGCGAGACGCTGCCACCGCGACAAACTGGCCTGAGCCGTGCGAGCGCGGGCAAAGATCACCGACAGCGGCCAATTCGCGCGCTGATTGGCAATCGCATGCAGCAGAAACATCGTCACGACGGTGAGAGCCAGACTGCCGACGCCGACGATCGCCAGCCATTCGGGATCGCGTGAACTGCCCTTCACGCCGAGCTGCTCGGGTGTCACGCCGACCCACACGCCTGCGGCCAGACCGACGGCGACCACAATCGCCACGATGACCGGCGTCACGCCACGAAACAGATACGGCAGCCATTGCCGCATCAGGCGCTGGTACGGTACGTCGGCTTCCTGGGCCGCGCCCAGGCAACGGTCCTGCAAAAGCTTCAGGCTCTCCACCGGCTCGGGGGGTTCAATCGGCGACGGTTCGAGCGACATCCGGCAGCGCGCCAGATGGGCCAGCGCTTCGACGCGCTGACGCTCGGCTTTCGACACCGCCTGCTGCATCTCCGCCGCGGCACTCGCCGTTTGTGACTGCAGCCGGATCAGATGCTGCTGCGGACTGTCATCGGCCTGGTCATCGAGAATCGACCCGACCATCCATTCCGTGTCTTGCCGCTTTTTCTCGGCGGAGGACCGCTCCGCTTCATACGTCCTCGCCAGCGAGCGCTGCTGCTCAGCCGTGGAAGCATCAAAGGATGCGAGATCGTTGTCCCAAGACTCGACCAGGGCGTCATGAGTTTCGGTGAGCCGCGCGGTGAGTTCCGCGGTTTCAACCTCGTACGCCGCGGTCAGGGCCTCGAGCGCTTCGGCGTGCTGGCGGTTTTCCGTGGTAACGGCGTTGTAATAGGTGTCGTGGAGTTTCGCTTCGGTCGCGGCCCGCTGAGCGATGGCGCGGCGCAGATCGTCAGCCCACTGGCGAACATTCGAAAGTGTCACCCGTCCCCCCACGTTGTGTCCCTCGTCTATAAGGAAAGGTACGCATTCCGACCGGGCACCTCAACAGGTGCTGTCTTCGGATTTGGTCCCGTGGACTCGCGCAGCGGGCTGAAAGACGGGAGAATGGGGGGTGGGATCACTTCGACCGGACTCAGCGAATCCGATAGGTTTCGACGCTGATCTGGCCGTCCGGAGCGATGCGGCAACGGACGCGCCCGGTCTGGGCCGTGCTCAGGAACTGGGTTTCCGGAGCAAAATGGCTACGGACGCGGTCGAGAATGTCGCGATCGGCAGCGCTGGCGATCACCCAGGTGGGATTCGTCCACGCGGCGAGTTCCGGGGGATTAGCGTTCTTGCTGCCATGATGCGGCGACAGCAGCACATCCACCGGTTGCCGCGGAAGACGTAACAGCGCGGACAGTCCGTCCCGCTCCAGGTCCCCCGTCAACAGGATTCGTCGCCCCGCATAGGTGATGAGCAGAACGAGACTGTTGGCATTGTCGCGCTCGCCGTGAAAGCCCATTTTCGGATGCAGAACCTCGATCTCCACATCCGGGTCGACGCGGAGACGATCGCCGGTGGCAATCAGGTGGGCCTCGCCGCAGAATTCGCCCCACGCGGTCACTACGGCGTTCGCGGTGGGGGTCGGGCTTTTCAGAAACGTCTCGTGCAGGAACAGTGTGCCGCACGAGAGCCGCTCGGCCAATGACGGGATGGCGTTGCAGTGATCGCTGTCGGCGTGCGAGACGACGAACCCATCGAGCCGACGACGTCGCCGCTGCCACACCGCTTGGGACACCGCATTCGCGGCGACCTCGGAATTGCCGAGCGCCCCGGCGTCATACGCCAACAACTTTCCCGAGGGCGTTTCAATCACCACGGCGAGACCGTGGCCGACGCCGAGTACATCGCACGTCAGTCCCGAGGGACTCACAGCAACGAGTGCCCCGATCAATCCAAGATTCATCCATCCCAACAGCGCAAACACCATCGACTTGCTGAAGACCCGGCCGCGGCACATCCCCCACAACAGCAGTCCGTAAAACCCGGCAATCCACCAGGCCTCGGGACCCGCGAAGTAGCCGTGTCCGGAATCCCACGCCGCGGCCCAACGTGTGGAAGCAATCATCCCCTGCAGCAGCAATTCAAACACGAACAGAAACAAAGGACTGATCGCCGGAGCAATCGCCAGGACGGTCAGCCAGACGTAGCCCATCCACAGCATCAGCCATACATAGGGGCCGAGGAACACATTCAATACGAAGCCCACCGGCGAAAAAAGATGAAACCGCCACAGCACGAGCGGCAACGTTACGAACCACACCGCCGCCGTGGTGAGATTCGCCTGCCACATCCACAATCGGAACGGATTCCAGACCGCAGACCGCCACCATTCACTGGTGGTGAGATCCTCGCTGACATCATGGTTCTCCGCACCACGCATCAACCACGGCATCACCTGCGCCAGCGCGGAGACCGAGAGAAACGACAACTGTGCTCCCGGGTTGAACAGATCCGCGGGATTGGCGACCAGCAAACACGTCAACGTCAACGACATCGCCTGCAATGGACTGACCCGGCGACCGATCAGTTCGGCCCACTGAATCAGCGCCGCAAAGGTGACCGCGCGGACAATCGGGGGATTCGCATCGGTCAACCAGACGTAACCACCGAGACCGCAAAATACGACCAGTGCGGTCCAGCGATGCGAGAGTCCCAGCCCGCGTGCCGCCCGCACCAGTCCGATCCAGATCACGCCGACATTCACGCCGGAAATCGCGAGAACATGGAGGGTCCCGCTTTCCATGAACGCCGTGCGAAGTTCCGGCGGCAGTTGCGTGCGTGTGCCAAGCAGCAACGCTTCCGCAACGGCCGGTGTTGTGGAGAAGGTGCTTCGCGCCAGTGCAGCCTGCGTTTGTTGCCGCAGCTCCCGCCGCAAGTTGGAGATCCGGTCCCGCCAGCGCGGTTCGAACCTCTGCACATCAATCGCCTCACCATTAGCGACGCGCAGCACCGCATCAATGTTCTGAGAGCGCAGCCAGTTCTGATAATCAAAATCGCCGGGATTGAGAGCCGTTCGCGGCGGCATCAACCGCCCGCTCACACCGATGCGCGTCCCGGCCGGGAGCGTGGTCAACGGGGCATCGACGATGACCCGCACAGTACCGCTGAGTCGTCGCGTGGAGCCGTCCCCTTGTGGCAAGGCTTCGCACCGCAACAGCAGGATGGTTTCCGTTTTGTCGCTGCGTTCGATCGACCAGCTCGGTTCGACCACGCGCCCGGCGAGCGCCACAGGGTGCGCCGTCTCCCGCAACAGGTGCACGACGCTGTCCGGGGCATGCACGAACCATCGCACATGATGCCACGCACCAAACGCGGCGATCCACACGAGGAATAGCGACGCGGTCGCGAAACGGGAGCGACTGAGAAATCGCACGGTCAGCGCGGCGACGCAGATGCATCCCCACCAGAGAAGCGGGACCTCACCGATGCGGTCCAGCGCGATTCCCATCACTGCGCCGGCTGCCAGGACGGCCGCCGGCGCACGACTCGCGCGGTGACTCAATGCAGCGGATTCCCCGAACGGCAGCATACGTCGGCCCTCACGCCGCGCGAGTGTAGCGGCCGCTGTGATCAAACGCGAGTAAGCGAGACCAGCCATGCAATGGCTTGGCTTCCGGGGGGTCCTTGCGGTCGAGAGAGGGATGTCGAATACTGCGGACGGGTGTAGGGTGGGCTGTGCCCACCCTCCTTTTGAGAATCGCGATGATGGTGGGCACAGCCCACCCTACGGAAATATTTTTGATGACGGACGCTTCCGCCCCTTCCCGCGATGACCTCGCTCAGCGCTATTTCGACCAACTACCGTTCACGCCGTATCCGGTGCAGGAAGATGCTCTGCTCGCGTGGTTTTCCAGCGACACCGGCGTTCTTGTCTGTGCACCGACGGGAACCGGCAAGACGCTCATCGCCGAAGCCGCCGCGTTCGAGGCGTTGCACACCGGCCGCGTGATGTACTACACCACGCCCCTCATCGCGCTCACCGAACAGAAGTTCGTCGAACTGCAAGCCGCCGCCGAACGTTGGGGCTTCTCGCGCGATGATGTCGGCCTCGTCACCGGCAACCGCAAAGTGAATCCCGACGCCAAAGTCCTCGTCGTCGTTGCTGAGATTCTGCTGAACCGTTTGCTGCATCCTGAAGCGTTCGATTTTTCGAACGTCCTCGGTGTCGTGATGGACGAGTTCCACAGCTTTTCCGATCCCGAACGCGGCATCGTGTGGGAGTTCGCGCTTTCCCTCTTGCCGAAACACATCCGGTTGTTGCTGCTCTCGGCGACGGTCGGCAACTCGATCGACTTCCTGTTGTGGCTCGAACGCTGTCACGGTCGGCGGCTGGAACTCGTGCAGAGCAGTGACCGCAAGGTGCCGCTCAATTTTCGCTGGGTGCCGGATAAGTTTCTCACCGAACATCTCGAAGAAATGGCCGCGGGAGATGCCGAGTCGCGCTACACACCGGCGCTCGTGTTTTGCTTCAATCGTGAAGAATGCTGGAGCGTCGCGGAAGAACTCAAAGGCCGCAGTCTGCTCGCCGAAGGCCAACAGAAGGAACTCGGTGTCGAACTCGCCAAAAGCGACTGGTCCAAAGGCATCGGTCCCAAGCTCAAGCAACTTCTCTTCCGCGGCGTGGGCGTCCATCACGCCGGGCTGCTGCCGAAGTACCGCCGCATCGTCGAACACCTCTTTCAGAAGAAGCTGCTCTCGATCTGCATGTGTACGGAAACTCTTGCCGCGGGGATCAATCTCCCGGCTCGATCGGTCGTGCTGCCATGTCTGCTCAAAGGTAAACCCGGAGAGCAGAAGGTCATCGACCCGAGTTCGGCTCATCAGATGTTCGGCCGCGCGGGACGGCCGCAGTTCGACAAAGAGGGCTTCGTCTTCGCCCTGCCGCACGAAGACGACGTCAAGATCCTTCGCTGGAAGGAAAAGTACGACCAGATCCCCGAGGACACGAAAGACCCGAACCTCATCCGCGCCAAAAAGCAGATGAAAAAGAAGATGCCGACGCGGAGTCCCGAACGGCAATACTGGAACGAATCGCAGTTCGACAAGCTCCGCATCGCGCCGCCGGGACAACTCGTCAGCCGTGGTCCGGTCCCGTGGCGGCTGCTCGCCTACATGCTGCAACTCTCGCCCGATGTGGATCGACTCCGAAGCCTCGTCCGCAAACGGCTCATGGAACCCAAGCTGCTTGACGCCGGGGAAAAAGTCCTCGAACGGATGCTGATGACGCTGCACGCCGGTGGGTATGTGAAGCTCGATCCCGAACCGCCGCCGCCACCCGAACCGACACCGCCAGGAGAAGCACCGCCGAAACCGGAAGCGCCGCAGACGTCGTGGTTGTCACAACAATTACAGGCCGCATTGAATCAGCAATGGGCCGCTCAGGGCATCAAAGCCCCCGCGGCAGCTTCGGTCCCGGAACGCTATCGCCCCGTCACTGCGACACCAACCGACAAACTCGCGCGGCTGCTCGTCTTCCGCAGTATCAACCCGCTGTTCGGCGATTACCTCATGCAGCACCTCGGCGTCGCTGAATCCGGCGAGCGGCTGCAGTTGTGGGAAGCGGCTCTCGATTTCCCGCGGTCGATGCTGAAATTCGTCCGCGTGCCGCCGCCGCACAAAATGCCGCCGGGACCGTTGGCCCTCACGAAGATCGATGGAGAAATCGTCAGTCGCGGGCTGTTGCCGCCGGGCGATCTCTACCCCGAGTTCGACCCCGACATTCCGTTCGAGGAACGCAAATACGCGCCGCCGCTCGCCGACAAAGTCCGCATGGTCTTCGAGACCGAGTACCCGGAGATCACCGCGCCCATCACCCCGGTGTGGATCGCGGGCGACCTGCTCGACTTCGGCGGCGATTTTTCGAAATACACCAGCGGCCGCGACCTGGTGAAACAGGAAGGCATCGTCTTCCGCCACATCCTGCGGCTCAGCCTGCTGCTCGGCGAATTCAGTCAACTCACGCCGCCGGACATCGACCCGCAAACCTGGCGAGACGAACTCCGCGCTCTCGCGATGCAGCTCACGTCCTCGTGCCACGCCGTCGACCCGCACAGCACCGACTCCGCGATCCAGCACGCCGCCGACCCCGACCTCGTCAACCTCGACCGCACGGCGAGCCAACCGCTGGTCACCGTCGCGGATCTGGAAGCGACACCGTCAGCGACCACCCCATCCGAACCGGAACCCGACTTCGGCGAGGGACTCGAGGATTTGTAGGGTGGGCTATGCCCACCATCTTATTCCGCCCATCAAATGCGTGGTGGGCACTACAAGAGGTTGTCATGGCCGATTACAGACGGTGGTTTGTGCCGGGCGGGACGTACTTCTTCACGCTGGTTACGGCCCATCGTGCTCCACTGTTCCTTGATCCCTTCGCTCGGAATCTGCTGGGCGACCAACTGCGGAAATGCCAGGCAAACCGTCCCTTTGAGATCAACGCCCTCGTTCTACTACCCGAGCACCTGCATGCCATCTGGACGCTGCCACCCGGCGATAACGCCTATCCGGCCCGCTGGGCCTGGATTAAGAAAGAGTTCACGAAGGCCTGGCTCGCAGCGGGAGGAACGGAACAAGCCATGGGTGCGGCGAGAACGAAGCGCGGGGATCGTGGCGTCTGGCAACCGCGATACTGGGAGCATACCATCGCCGACGAACATGACTTTGATCGACACTTCGATTATGTCCATTACAATCCGGTGAAACACGAGCATGTTTCATGTCCCGCGGATTGGAAAGACTCGTCCTTTCACCGTTGGGTGACAAAAGGCGTCTACGAACCGGATTGGGCCTGCTCGGACCGCGGCGTGTTCACGTTCGACGACTTAAATCAAACCGCAATGGAGATGGGCCTCAAGTAGTAGGGTGGGCTGTGCCCACCCTCTTCTGAGAAATGCGAAGATGGTGGGCACAGCCCACCCTACGGACTACGGACTCCGACCCAGCCACCCCTCCGCACTTTCGTAGGGAGCGTTGCGACGCACCTTTCTGAACGACGCGGACGGATCAACTGTGGTGCGTTGCAACGCACCCTACGGAACTCACAAGCCTACTTGGACCGCAGTTCAATGTTTCCTTCGGCGGCTCCGCGGCGGAAACCTAGGATCAGCGGTGATCGTCCGGTGTCGCCGTAGAGTGCGGGGACACTCGGCTGACCCGGGGTCTTCGTCGGAGGCGGTGCATCGGCGTCCTCGGGAGGGGCTCCGACGGTGACCAGCACCTGATACTCACCCGTTGGCAGATCGCCGCCGCCGTCACTGGCTTTCGCGGTGTATTTGC
>DASRYX010000329.1:0-6701 GCA_035686985.1 Planctomycetaceae bacterium
GTCGGCGCCGTGTTCGCCGTCGAACCCCGTTTAGGCAGCAGCCGCGTCACCACGCCGCAGCTGGGACCGTTGATGCAGAATTACTAGGTGATTGGCGGCAGGTGGTCGGTGGCGGGAAGAGGCCTCCAATCATGTTTCTGCCGATCACCTGCCACCTGTTACCCATCACCTGCACCGCTATGCTCGCCATTGCCGACGAAATCGGACGTATTCTGCCCTTTGGGATCACGGGGAGCGTTACGCGCATTGTCGGACTTACGGCGGCGGTGGCAGGGTTCCCGGCTCCTCTGGGAGCGATTGCGCGGCTTGAGCGGGATCATGGCGGAGCCATCGAAGCCGAAGTTGTCGGCTTTCAGGACCAGGAAACCTTGCTGCTCGCGTATGGTGATCTCGCCGGTGTGCGCCGCGGGACGCCCTGCCACCTCGTCCAGTCCACGCCCGGTGCGCGGATGGGCGATGCGCTGCTGGGACGCGTGCTCAACGGTCGCGGACGATTCATCGACAATCTGCCACCGGCGATCCTGCCGCATCGTGTGAGTCTCCATCCCGCACCGATTCCGCCGTTGTCACGACCGCGGATCACCACGCAACTGGGCACCGGTGTTCGTGCGATTGACGGACTGCTGACATGTGGACGCGGGCAGCGTCTCGGTATCTTCGCCGGCAGCGGCGTCGGCAAAAGCACCTTGATGGGTCAAATCGCCCGCTGTACGACAGCTGACATCAACGTCGTCGTGTTGATCGGCGAACGTGGTCGAGAGGTGCGCGAGTTCATCGAGAAAGATCTGGGACCCGAGGGGCTAGCCCGCAGTGTGGTGATCGTTGCGACCGGCGATGATCCCGCGTTGTTGCGCTTGCGGGCTGCGTATCTCGGCACATCGGTCGCGGAATATTTCCGTGACCAGGGCCGCGACGTTTTGCTGATGATGGACAGCGTCACGCGGTTTGCCTTGGCTCAACGCGAGATTGGTCTCGCCGCCGGGGAACCCCCCGCGACCCGTGGATATCCGCCGAGCGTGTTCGCATTGTTGCCGCGACTGCTGGAGCGCAGCGGTCGCACGGAGAAAGGGAGCATCACCGGCTTCTACACCGTGCTGGTCGAAGGGGATGACACCAACGAACCGATCGCCGACGCCGTGCGCGGGATTCTCGACGGGCACTTTGTCCTTTCGCGAAAACTTGCGCAGCAGGCCCACTTCCCGGCGATTGACGTGCTGATGAGTATCTCGCGGCTGATGTCGGAACTGGCGACCGATGAGCATCGCAAGGCCGCGCAATCGATTCGCCAACTGATGGCGGCGTACCAGCAATCCGAAGACCTCATCAACATCGGCGCGTATGCCGCCGGGACGAATGCGACGACCGACGCGGCGATCAACATGCGGACGCCGATCCAGAACTACCTGCAGCAGCGCACCGATGAAAAGGTGGGCATCGACATGGCTCGCGATGCCCTCGTTCGCCTGGCGAAGCTGCGTGAGGGTTTGCCTCGTAAACCAATGAATGACGCCGCGTGAACCCCAACAGGGAGGGCGAAGCTCCTGCTGAGCTGCTGCGAGGCAAAACGCCCTGAAGCGTACGCGGCTCAGCAGGAGCTTCGCCCTCCCGAAAGAAGAAGTCCCACAACATGCCGCGTTTTCAGTTCCGCCTGCAATCGCTGCTGACGTACCGCGAGAGCCGGCGCGATCTCGTGCGGCAGTATCTTGCACAGATGCTCGCAAAAGATCACGAACTGGAAACCGAACGACAGGCGATTCTCGATCAGCGCACGGCGTTGCTCATAGAGATGCAGGCCTTGCAGCAGGCGCAGCAGTTGAACGTCGATCACGCCGCCAGCCGCCGTTTCCACGCGGGACAGCTCAGCCTTGAGGCCGAACTGATCGCGCAGCAGCGCCAACGCCTTGGCGAGCAAATCGCACAATGTCGGCAAGCCCTCACCAAGGCTGACCAGAACGTGAAAGTCCTGGAACAGCTGTCAGAAAAACAGCTCGCTGAATTCCTCGTCCAGGATGAACAGCGGCAAGCCAAGCAACGTGAAGACGCATGGCAAGCCGGGAAGCTGGCACAAGCGGCGTGGAAGCGTCCCGGAAGTTTCGATGAATTCTCCCTCGATGAGGGGAATCAGCCTGCAGTCACATGCGATGACCAACCGAGAGCGCAACGAATTCCGCGCGAAGGAAACCGCTCATGATCCGGTTATTCATGGTGCTTATCGGGGTGATCAGTGCCGTCGTTGTCCTGGCGGAGATGCTCGTCGCGACGCTGTTGTGGACGCGCGGCTCGCTCACGAAGGAGAGTCTGAAGGAGATTCGCGTCGCCTTAAACCCGCCCGCCGCAAAAGCGGCTGCCGAGGCGGAGGCTTCGGCGGAATCGGCCGCCAAACCGATGACATCGGCTCAGGAAATCAGCGACAAGCGCGTCGGGCGCGTGCTCGACCTCGATGCCCGCGAGAGCGAACTGCAATTGCTCAAACGTCTCACCACCGATTTAGCGAATCAGTTGATTTCTGAGCGTCAGGCGTTCGATCAATTAAAAGAAACGTTTCGCAAGGAATTAAGTGAGCAGGTTGCCAAGGCCACCAGCGAAGCCACGGAACAGTCGCGGACGATTCTGATGGCGTCACCGCCAGAAGAAGCCGTGCAACGGTTGATGGGGCTGACCCTGGAAGAAGATGTCGAGCTGATGCGCGGACTGCCGGAGAAGGCGATTGCCCGAGTCCTGCAGGCGTTTCAGCGAGACCCGAAGACGGCCGATCGCGGCCAGAAAATTTTTGAAGCGTTATATCACGGATCCCCGGTGGTCCCGTTGTTGAATGCAACGGAAACACGCATGGACGAGGGAGCTGCTGCGGCGGGACGTCGTGGCGGCTGAGGAAGCCGCATGGACGCGCTGGAATCACCGCAGCTGGGATTTTTCCCGATCGTCGCCTCGACGAATTCGGCTCCGGGCGAGGCGTCAACCGCGGCCCCCGTCTCCGGTGACTTCGCACAGGCCCTGGCCCAAGCCCCCGGTGTCGCCGCAGTCGACGCCCCGGTAATCGCCACTGCGGCCCCTGCGGTTGTGCTTCCCGTTGTCGAAGACGCGACATCGGAAGCGAATCTGGACTGGACCGTTGTGATCCCCTGGGTCACGTCGGCGCTTCCATCGGTCGAACTGCCGAAAGAAGCGCTGCCGCCCGATCTCGCGACCAATTTTCCACCGGTCGACATGACGGCGACTGAAAGTTCACCGCCTGACACCATACCGCCGCCTGCCGTCTTCTCGACCGTCATCACGCAGAGTCTGAGCACGCCGCCGCGAACACGGGATTCGCTTCCTACACCGAATGTCTCCCAGAATGCTGCGATGGAGGAGGAGACCACTCCGTCGCCGTTGACGAGCCCGTTGTCGTCGACGCTGATGGTGGCGTTGGCTCCCACGATGCCGGTGGCGCAAGCGTCTCAGACCGGCGTGGTTGAAGACACCGCGACCGCGACCGTCCCAGCGTCCACGGGAGAGTCGGACCCTGTTAATGTCGCATCGACGGTGACCATGGTGCCGGCGTTTGTCATGCAGACGCTTCCGACTGCGCTGTCTGTTGCAGGACCGGTGCCGCAACTAAACCCGGCGGCGTCTAAACCAGCTGCAGCGATCACACAACCGCGGCCAATCTCCGCGAACGCAAATACTGAAAGCGTCGGTCCGCCAGTCACCTCGGAAGCATCGAAGGCGACCCAAACTGTCGCGCCGAATGTCACCCCCGTGGTGCCCTCACATCGGTCTGCAAGACGCGCACAGTCCGAGCAGCACTTGTCGGTGACCGAAATCACACCGGCAGCCCCCGTGGTCTCGCAACGACCGATTGGAGCTCATTCGGCTCAGAACCTTGCCGCGCCGGCTGTGGCGTCGGCATCGATTCCTACCACCGTTTCTGTTGCTCGGCCCGTCACCGGCGCTCCGCACCAATCCCAGCCGACGCACGAAGCACAGGCCCTGCCGCCCATCACCGGGCAGTCCGTCCCAACTCATTCCCCGGCTCACGCCTTGAACCGCGTCGTACCAGCGCCAGTACCACAGTCCGATGTTGCTGCTAATCCACCGGCGCTGGTTGTGTCACCGTTTGAAATCGAACCGCCACCGAGCGTGCCGTTCGTCACAGTGGCGAACGTTGAACCCGAGCGAGCGGCTTCTGTTGCTCCGCACGAAACGGATCGGTCCGTTGAACCGGAGACCGGTTCTCCAAACGCCGTGGTGATGAATCCCTTCAATGCACCGTCAATGTCGACGCCGCCCGCGTCACTGAACGAAGTGCGACCGTCGGTGGCACCAGCGCCCACGGTCACGTCCGCACCGATGACCGCCGCAGTTCCCGTTGCGGTGGCGGATGAAGGCATCGTGCTCCAAGAGAACAATGCCGGTCGTCGCGTCGAAGGAATACCGACGCAGACCAAGCCCGTGATTGCAGTGCCGCCTGCCACTCGCGCAGACGCCCCGCGCTCAACCGCGCTTCCGTCGTCACCTCCGGTGAAAGAGTCGGCGCGGATCACGTCGCCCAAGATGGAATCCGCAGTTCAGCCGCTCATAGACAGCGCATCGGTCACGGAAGTGGTCGCACCGACCGAGGAATCCTCGCGACCCGAAGCGGCGTTGCCACCACACCGCATGGAGTCCGCACGGGTCGATGCGCCCGCGCTCGACTTTGGCGATCCGGTGCCGATTCATCATGCCGAACAACTTGTTCAGCGGCTCGGCGACGCGATCGGTTTCGCGCGGGACTCCGGGCAGGAACTGTCGATCCGCGTCACCCCGCCGCAATTCGGGCCGATTGTCATCGAAGTCCGCCTGCAGGACGGCGCGATGACCGCCCGCGTGGAAACTCACTCCGCAATTGCCCACGAGATGATCACCGAACATCTCCCGCAATTGCACGAAAGTCTCGCCTCACGCGGCGCGACCCTGGAACGGATCGATGTCGTGCCCGTCGAGAATCGCTTGCCGACCGAACGGTTGTCGCCGAGCGAACGGACCGCTGCGGAACGCGAGTCGTCTAGCAACGGTTGGGGTTCAGCGGGAACCTCGGAACGTCAGGGAGCGGACACACAGGAACAACATCGCCGGCGACCACCACGCCCGCAGCCACTCCCCGCCATCGAAACACCCCCGGCCGCGGCACCGGCGACCAACGGCCGGCTCATGGAATTACAAGGTCTGAACGTCCGCGTGTGAACACGACGGACGGTTCAAGGAAGAACCGACATGGCAACAATCTCCGAAATTGAGGCGCAAGCCGCCAAGCAGAACGCGATCAAGTTCGTCGACCGCGACAAGATCGGGTTCTCCGGCATGACGTCGGAAGACTTCATGAAACTGCTGATCACGCAGCTGCAGAACCAGGATCCGTCCAACCCGATGGACAGCGATCAGCTCTTGAATCAGGTGTCGCAGATGCGGTCGCTGCAGGCGAACCTGGAACTGGAATCGGCGATGAAAGGATTGACGCTCAGCCAGCAATTGAGCAGCGCGTCGAACCTCATCGGCAAAACCATCACGGCGGTCACGGGAGACCAAGACGTGACCGTGAAAGGGGAAGTCGAGAGCGTCCTTGTGAAAGATGGAAAAACATTGCTGCGCGTCGACGGGCAGAACATTCCGATGGACGACATCACCGGTGTTGAGGAGTGATGCCTGAGCGCAGCATCGCTACCGGGTCATTCGACTTGCTGACGCTGCCTGTCACCGGCCCGTCACCATTGAGCGTTGATGTGCCCAGCCCGACGGCGGACCGGCGCGTGAACACGTACGACGGCAGGACAAGACTGTCGCAGTAGTGCGTGATCTTCTCGGTCAGATCGTTGTCGAAGGCCTGCTGGACCGATTGATTCGCGGCGAGATGCTTGATGCCGAAGCCAAGGTTGTTTGACGTTTTGAAATCTTTCGTCCAAAGAACTTCCTGGCCGCGCAGATACTTCACGGTCAGCTCGAAATTGTTCTCCTGCACCGAGGTGACGTTGTTGCGGTCGCCGAGTTTGCTGACCTGAAACGGATTGCCGGTGCTGGGTTTGCCGACGATCTCCACGCGGATGCCCCCGCCGGTGGTGATACCGACGCCAGTTCGCTCCACGGCGGCTTTGAGCTTTTCCTGCACTTTCTGGGCAAGGTCGCTCTGCCACGGAATGCCGGGAATGTTCATCGTCATGGCGACCTGTCCGCCCGGCTGCACGAGGAGCTCAGGCGCCAGCTTATTCGATGAGATTGCCTGCGCCACCTTCGCTTCCGGCAGCGCCACGGCGACCAGTTGCAACGCGGGGACGCGCTCCGATTTCGGCGCAGCGTACCATAAACGGCCATCCAGCGCGTTATCCGCGATGACGCCGGCCGGCAACTTGTAGGTCCACGCAACCGTCTTGGCATCGAGATCGAACAGCGCGAGCGAGTACGGGTTCGTCGATGTCGGCCGATGCCGTTCGAGTCCGACGAGCAAATGGTTGTCGCCACTCCAGCGGAGTACGGTTCCCGCGGTCGGTGACGGAATCTCGGCTCCGAGTTGCCCGGTTTTCATGTCGGCGATGAAGAGGTAGTTTCCGCCCTTCTCCGAGATCAGAATCGCCAGCTGTTCGCCGTTCGGATGAAACGCCAGGGCGGCCACGGCGCCTTGAATCACGATGGTGCCTCGCCCCGCTCCCGTACGCGCATCACGGATTTCGATGCCCTGCGCCGTCGAG
>DASRYX010000330.1:0-2686 GCA_035686985.1 Planctomycetaceae bacterium
GGTTACGGGTACGGTCACGACGAGGCGCCGGAAGTCGCCAGCGATGACGCCGCGCCAACGGGCTCCACGCACTCCTTCGAAGCGGACGATGACGACGACGCACCGGTGTCCTACCGGCGGGCCGCGTAGATGATGACCGCATTGCGGCCCGTGGGAGAAACCGGGCTGATGGTCCCGCCGCTGGGGTTCGGAGCGTTCAAGATCGGCCGCAATCAGGGGATCAAGTATCCCCAGCCATATGACCTGCCCGACGAGGACGAAGTCGCGCGGCTGCTCAACAGTGTCCTCGATCTCGGTTGCACGCTGATCGATACCGCCCCGGCGTATGGCCTGAGTGAAGAACGCATCGGCCGCGCGATTGGAACTCGCCGCTCAGAGTTCGTGCTTTCCACCAAAGTCGGCGAAACGTTCGCTGACGGCCAGTCCACCTTCGATTTCTCGCGCGCCGGTGTTGAAGCCAGCCTGCATCGCAGTTTGAAAAGGCTGCGCACTGATGTGCTGGATGTCGTGTTCATCCACTCGAACGGTGACGACGACCACATCCTGAGGCAGACCGACACCGCCGCGGTGCTGCAGGAATGGAAAGCCCGCGGGGCGATTCGCGCCATCGGTCTTTCCGGGAAGACCCTTCAGGGCGCACGTCAGGCGATGTCGTGGGCGGATGCGCTGATGGTGGAGTATCACCTCGACGACACGTCGCACGCCGAGGTGATGGCTGAAGCCGCGAGACGGAACATTGCGGTGTTCGTCAAGAAAGGATTGGCGTCCGGGCGGTTACCCGCTGATGAGGCGATTCGCTTCGTGCTATCGAATCCCGCGGTCACGACGCTGATTCTTGGTGGATTGAACTTCGTCCACTTTCAGCACAACTGGCAAACAGCGGTTGCTGCACGGTCGCTTCCGTAATCTGGTTCGCCTCGCGGACTCGGCAAATCCTACCGTAGGATCCACGCCGCGGGGTCCTGGCGGTAGTACTCATTCAGGATGCCGTACAGCGACGGGAACTCATCCCGCAGTCGTTGCGGCTGTTCGAAGAACGCTTCACTGGAGACCGCGAAGAACTCGATTTTGCTGGTCGCGCCGTAGTCATCGAGCACCGACACCCGCCCCAGCCGCGCTTGCCGGACGAGTCGTTCATACGCTTCCTCGAAGATCGGCACCCAGTTCGCCGAGTGCGTGTGATCCAGATCGGGGATGCCATCGACTTCGCGGTTCTGCATGTCTAGCAGATGCGAAAACTCGTGGATCACGACGTTCCGCGCGGGCTGCACGCCGGTCGTCTGTTCGAGAACTTCCTTCCAGCTCAGCACGACCGGCCCCTGATACCACGCTTCCCCCAGTCGCGGCTCATCGTTCTCCTGCACCACACCCCACGGTTGCTGCCGGGTTGCTTTCGCCACGAAGGTGTCGGGATAAATCAGCACCGACAGCAACCGCTCGAACGGCACGCCGGGGAATCCGAGCGCCATCAGACACGCCTGAACGGCAATCGTGACCCGCATCTCATCGGTCACCACCAGCCCGTTGCAGCCTTCCCAATGTTTCTCGGCGATGAAGATCCGCACGTCATTCACCAGCCGCGTCTGCTGTTCGGATGACAGCGACCCAAACGGCTTGCAACGCGATTGGATCATGTCCATCCACGCGGGATCCAACGGCGTCACGAGCAGCCGCTTGCGTCTCCATTGCTGATACCAACCGAACACGCAGATTCCTCTCGCCATACCTTAAGGTGAGTCACTCAGCTTGAAGTGATTCATCGTTTCTCTAATTCCTGATCCAATTCCCGCGATGGGTTATCTATTCGATACCATTCCTCGGTATCTGAATTAAGACTCCACATGATTACGGGACGTCCGTCTATGTATTCACCGGCCCTGTCATTCGTGATTTTCAGGGAGCCATGCCTGTAGTCGCCCGGCAGATCGACTAGTTCCTTTCTGCCCCGGAGGAGTTCTTTACCTGTCACGTCACGAAGAACAATCGCTCCCCCGAATCCATCAAATTCGGCCGCAATGACCCACTTGCCGTTCGGGCTAACGCTCGAAGAGAGTGTTTGAACGCGGTTCGTATTGCAGCCCAGCAGCAATAGAGCCGCGCTCGTCCCTACAATTATGTGGTTCATACCCTGTTACTCCAGGTGGAAGACTTCCACTCCGTCGAGGATTGTGCTTAAGACTTTTACGGTGTGCATCTCGTGCGGCGGAATGTCGAAGAGATTTTTGTCGAGCACGATCAGGTCGGCGGCTTTGCCGACTTCGAGGCTGCCCGTGTCCTTCTCCTGGAAATTGACGTACGCGCCGTTGATCGTGTAGGCGGCAATCATTGTCGGCAGATCGATGAGTTCTTCGGGCAGCCACGCGGGACCGGGTGGTTCTTTCACACCGCGACGGGTGATCGCGACCTGGATGGCCTCGAGTGGATTCATCGACGTGACTGACCAGTCGCTGCCGCCGACGATGATCGCGCCGGTGTTCGCCACGCTCTTGATGGGATACAGCCAGCGCGAGCGTTCGGGGCCGAGGATTGGCCACGTCATCTCGGTGATGTACGAATCGGCCTGCGCCCAGAGCGCCTGAAAGTTCGCAATCACGCCGAGCTTGCGGAACCGCGCGATGTCGACGGGGTCAAACAACTGGATGTGCGCGATGTGGTGCCGTGAGTCACGGACGCCGTTCGTCTTCTG
>DASRYX010000331.1:0-4196 GCA_035686985.1 Planctomycetaceae bacterium
CCGTCTCCATCTTCAGTGGATCCCGCCTTGTGGCACACACTCGCGGGCTGGTGGTCACGTCGGCCGCTGCTGCAATCGATCGGCACGCTGGCAGTGATCACCGCGGCAATCGGGGCCGCACTCGGCAACACCGCGAGCAGCCCGGCGCCAAAGTTCCGCGTCGCGACAATCGACAGCAACGCAACGATGCCCGCCGCAATTCCCAAGGTGATCAGGAGCGATCGCAGTGCGAGTTGTTCAGTTCGTAACTGCAGCGCTAGCGGTCCCACGAGATGATGTTTCGTCCCCGGCGTCGATTTGAGCACACCGCGGATGACATCATCGAGCTCGCGCTGCGTCTGCGCCAGCCCGGCCGTGTTCGCCCAGCGCACACGGGTCGAGACTCGCCAGAGTTCGTCCCCCTGCTGACAGTAACCGCGGTCGCCGTCCATCACGGCATCGCGGTCTTTTTTCGCCACGGCGTAGTACGTCCCGGCGGCAGAGCCCTGGTTGTCGCGCCATTCTTCCTGTCGCGCCTGTGCAAGTTTCGAACGCCGGTTCGACTCCAAGCGAGAAACGTCGGCGGACATGCCCGCGGTGACCGGGAAGAAATCGGGCCACGACAGGCAGCCGGTGACTGACGGATGAATTCGCAGTTGTGCCGCGACTTCCCGGATGAGTTCCATGCGGGCCAGCACATCGCGTTCATCCTGGGCCTGCGTGTCGAAGCGGATGATGGTCTCGGACAGCATGGTGCCGGTGAGCTGGCTTTCCATGTCGCGGATGGATTGCCGGGCCGTGGACGCCGCGGGGAGTCCGTGCAGCAGGTCGAGTTCCAAGCGGGGTTGTCGCAGACCGATTGTCGCCCCGGCGATCACCGCCAACGTGCCGATCGATTGCAGCAGCGGTCGGCGTGACCACCAACCCGCCAGCGTATGCCACAATGCGGGATCCACTGAGGACGGAGACGGTTTGCCTGACCACAGCAACAGCAACGACGGCACGCCGAGCACGACCAGCAATGCGGCGGCGATGACAGCGATGCTCGCGACTTCGCCCCAATCGCGGATCGGTGCCAGCGGCGACGCGCACCATCCCGCCACGGCAATCAACAGCATGCCGGCCATCGCCATCGTCATGCCGCCGGCCTGGCGCAGGGCTTCATGCACGCCGGCCACGTTCTCGCGGCCGGCCATCTGCCACTGGCGAGCAACATGAATCGCACACCCCAGTGCGACAGCGCCCAGCCACACCGGTGTCGTGTACTGCCACGCCGATAATTCGGATCCGACCACCGGCATCAACGCCAGGCAACCGAACACCGCCCCGCCCGCACACAGCAGACAGATCGAGACCAGCCGCACGTCGCGCAACAGCAGAACGGTCAGCAGCACACCCGCGATGACGCACATCAACAACGCGGAGCGTCGCGAAATCTGCTGCCACGGCGCGGCGGGATTCCATCCGGCAAGCTGCGTGGCCGTCCGCAGATCTTCTTCGATCACCGCCGGTCCGATCAGTTGCAGATCGGCAACAGGAATCCCAACGTCCGCAGCCACCGTGCGAATCGTCTGCAATGTGCTGGAGCGGTCAGCGCGACCGGCATCGGTGAAGGTCACACTCAGGGCAATCGGCCGACCCGGCAGATAAAACAGATCCGCGATCAGCGGCGTCTGATTCGTTACGCCCTGCAATTCAAAACTCTGCAGGCGTTCCACCAGCGCGCGATCGGTTGTTCCCTGGGCGATAAGGCAAAGATCATGAGTCGTGTCGGCGTTCTCCTGCAGCACCCCATCGGCGGACAGCACGATCTGTTCGAGATTGGTCGCGTTCTCGGCCATGCTCACGGCGACGGCCGCTTCTCCGGGCAACATAACGCGCAGGTCGATGCCCCATTGCTTCTTCGCGACGGCGGGGAGTTCACTTTGAATCCGCCGCAGACGTTTGCGGCCATCCTCGGTGAGCCGGACGCACAACGGCCCGGGTCCGAGATCCATTCCGGTCAATCGCTGAACGGCTTCGCCGGCGGGGACTTCCCCGTCGAGCATTCGCTGCAGCGTCGCCTGGAAATCGGTAATGCGGGCGATTTGAGGTTTGCCGCCGCGGAGGACGCCTTCGTCATCCCGCCGGGGTTCCAGATTGCGCCGGAACTCCGCGATGCGTGGATCGTACAGCGAGCTGCCTTTCCACGTGACCAGCAGATCCTCGTGTAACGGAAACGTCTCCGCGGCCCACTCGTGTGTCTGCCGGACGGTGTCGCCGGGGAAGAGCCAGTTGCTGGCGTCGTCGTGCCGGTTCAGCCGCGACAGCGACCATGTCCCGAAGGGGATCGCGAAGAGAATGGCGGCGAAAATCCAGACCGCGGGGGAGTTTCCGAAGACGTCGCGGCGCTCGAAAAAGTTCGGCATGCGATCCCTCACGCCGGTTTCGGGTCGTCGATCCCTGACAGACCCAGGACGGGAAAATGGACGGGCGAGTTGTGGCGGATGATCATCGCGCGACAACTCGAGCCGCGGATTCTATCCGCAGGTGCGCTCTTTCCGGAAGACGGGTTTTCGACGGAAACCGCGGAGAACGGACGGGTTGTGACGTGCCTGTCAGTTGACGATCCGCTTGCGGGCGTTCTCCTGCCGCTTACGGGCCTCGGCAACATGCGTGGACTGGGGAAATTCGGTCAACAGTTGCTCGTAAGTCTGGACCGCATCTTTCCACTGGCCTTGCTGCTCATCGCATTTTCCCGCCTGGAACAACGCCGCGGACTGCCAATCTGGAAAGGTTGCATAAGATGCATAGACCTTCATGTAGGCCCGGAAGGCTTCCACCCACTTCTCTTCCAGGAAATACGTCTCGGCGATCAGAAACTGACTCTTCGCCGCGGTCTCCGTTCGGAACGCCGTTGGATCGGCAATTGCCCGATTGAATGCCTCGCGAGCTTTCTCAAATTGAGCCTGTTGTTTGTACGATCGGCCGAGGACTTCGTCGGCCTGATAGAGCAGCGGTCCGTTGGGCAGCTTTTGTTTAAGTTCCGCAACGGCTTGATCAACGCCTTCGTAGTTCTTCTGGCGGAAGCGGACTTCGGCGAGCAGGACCCACAACCGTGGATACCACGCCGGGACTTCCGCCGGCGTCGGGGCGTCGATCTGGTCCCGCAACTGTTTCTCCGCGGCGGCGATCACTTCCGGGGTCGCCTGCGGATCGCCGAGTTGGGCCTCGATGGCGCAATAGGCGACATATCCCGTCAACGGGCTCGCCGGAAATGCCTGACGGAACTCCGCCGTCAACGCTTTGACTTCGTCCCAGCGGCGCTGATCCATGGCGAGAATGATCAGCTGATAGTGCGCGCGCTCACGAACGGTGTCATCCGCCTGCGGGCTTTTTCGCAGTTCCTCAAACGCGACCCGCGCCTGATCCAGACGATCGGCGAGCAGATCGCTTTCCGCGAGGCTTAGCCGGGCGTTGTCAGCGAGGTCGCTCTCCGGCGTCTCTTTCAACAGGCGACGAAACAGCGCGTCGGCCTGCTCGAACCGATTCGCCTCGTAGTTCAACAGCGCCCATTCATCGAGGAGTTTGTCGAGATGCTGCGGCTTGGGGAATTTTTCGAGTACCGCGGCGTAGGCCTTGTCGGCGAGTTCGACTTGCTGCAACTGGCGATGAGATCGCGCGGCTTGCAATCCGGCCCGGTATGCGAACAAACCGGGAGGCTGCTGCTCCGCGCCCGGTGCCGCCGGTTCTTGTGGAGCGTACCGCGTAAACGCCGCGGAGAACGCGGTCGCGGCGTCGGACAACTGGCCGGCTTCCCGCAACGCTTCTGCATGATAATACGCACACTCCGGAGCCAGGCGATGTTGCGGGAAATCGTGCTCCACTTGGGCAAAAGTCTTCGCGGCTTCCGGAAAGTGTTTCTGCTGGAACTGAGCCCACGCGAGTCCGCGCAGACCAAAGACCTCACTCTCGACGTCTTTCGTCTGCTTTGCGACAGAAGACAGACGCGAGTACATCCCCTCGGCGGTCATCCAGTCCTTGCGTTGCTCGGCGAGTTCCGCCAGCTGCAACGTGGTTGACGTGATCAGCGACGGCGAGTCGGCTTTCTCCAGTAGTTCGTTCCACGCGGCTTCCGATTCGGTCTTGTGATCGAGCCGGGCGTGAGCCACCGCGGTGATCGCCAAGGCGCGGAAGCGTTGTCGGCCTTGCGGAAACTGCGTGCGGTACCGTTGCGC
>DASRYX010000332.1:0-3411 GCA_035686985.1 Planctomycetaceae bacterium
AGTAAAACAACGGGACAATGTCCCGGATGTTGATGTTCCACGCGAAATAGCCATTGAGAACCTGTTTGCAGAACGGTTCCGCCACGGGGGTGACGGTCGCGACCATCGCGATTTCATTCTCATCGGCGACGGACGCTGCCGGCTTGGGAATCACCGCCGCCGGGGCCAGCTGCAACTCCGGATGTTTCACATTGAGCCTGGTCGACAGCTTCGGCAGCGAGGCGCGGAGCGACAGCGCTTCGGTGGTGGTCAATTCGACCTGCCGCAGCACCGCATATCGCATGGTTTGAAGTCCCCACATGCGGTAGTGATCCTCGATGGTGGCGTAGACCGGGTGGTCGAGCGGCGAGGCGTCGGGATCGTCGAACCATTCTGCGACGAACTTGGTACCGATTTGCGGTTGGGTTACCGGCGGAGCGTCACGTAACGCGCGGGGCAGGTCATCATTCTGCCAAGCCGCGAGCAGGTTCTCCGAGTAATACGGCGCGACCTGCACTTCTTCTTTCTGCGCCCAGCGACGCAGGTCCCGCGAGTAGGCCCGTCGTGCGCGGGCATAACCGAAACCGCTGGGGATGCCGATGAAAAAACAGAGCTCGAAGCCGGCCATCATCCAGTTGAGAAACGGGGCCGGTCTGTTGGCTTTGATCTTCGGTTTGCCGACATCTTCCTGCACATCGCTCGCCATCCGGTGCAGAATGTACGTGGGCAGCAAGTCGACGCGATTGCGCAGGCCCGGCGGCAAATCGTGCTGCATGCAGAAGTAGAAGTAAGCCAGGTACGCGAGGACGCCGGCGAGTCCGCCGAGAATCCCCGCGAGCCAGTGATTCCGGCACTTCGACCCCGCGACCAGCATGTGCAGCATGCCCCCCAGCAGGAGCGCCATCAACGCAGGGATGAGCACGAGAAAGTACCAACCCCACTGAAACAGCAGGCTGAGCACATACCCGGCTCCGAGCGCCGCCGCGATCGTGCCGCAGATCAGCATCGGCACTCCGGCCGCCATGATCCCCATGTCGGAAACGTACCGTTCGCGCTCATCAAAGGCTTGCATGGCGAACTCTCGTCGGGAAGGAATCCCAAGGGAAGGGGAGAGGATTGTCAGCAGGATAATCCCGGACCCGGCGAACGATCAATTCCGGCCGATGAATTCTTCTCCATACAGATCGACTGAGATTCAATTCCAGCAACTGGTTGGTACGCGGTGTCAATTCGAGAAAACTTCGCCAAACACGGTATCCGAGCATGGATTGTTGCGATCAGGGCCACATAGAATCCGCATTCGTGTGATCGAGACCGGCTGGATCATGCATTACTGAGTGAACTGTTTTCTGATCAAGGCACCGTGCCATGCAAGGCAGTCAGCGCGTCATTGACGCTCTCAACGCAGGGTTGACCATCGAACTGACGGCGATCAACCAGTACTTCGTGCAGGCGAAGATGTGCCGCAACTGGGGGCTCAACAAGCTCGGCAAGAAGCATTACGTCGAATCGATCGGCGAAATGAAGCACGCCGAGAAGCTGATCGATCGCATCATCTTTCTGGAAGGTGTGCCGGAAATCGCGCGGTATGACGTCATCCGCGTGGGCACGACCGTTCCGGAACAGTTCCAGCACGATCTCGCGCTCGAAACGAAAGGCGTTCTCGCCTACCGCGACGCGATCAAGGTTTGCGAAGAAGAACGCGACGCCGGCAGCCGCGATCTGTTAACCAGCATCCTCGTCGAGTCGGAAGAACACGTCGACTGGCTGGAATCGCAACTCGACCTGATCAGCAAGATGGGCCTGGAGATTTACCTCGGCCATCAGATCGGCGAGGAAGAAGAAGGCGGCCACTAATCACGACTGTGGTTCTGATGCAGAAGCCCACGGTTTCTTAACCGTGGGTCTTTTCATTCCTACGCAAACCCGAAGACCACTTCCATCTCGGTCTGCATTTCCACCGCCCGCGCTCGCGCGGCTTCGGCAAGATAGCGCTTGATGTGTCGATGACACGCGGTGCAACCGCCGCCGGCACCACACGCGGCGGTCACCTGCCGGACGGTCTGACAACCGGCGTCGTCGATGGCGTCGCGAATTTCTTCCTCTTCAACACGCAGGCAGTGACACACCGGTCGCGTGGAGGGTGTCGCGGCGGAAGTCGCGAGGGCATCCGTGAGGCGATTCAGCATCGGGGTGAACCAGCAGGCGGGAGAGCACTGGCAGCGATTGAGACTCAGTCTCAACTCGACCATGATTCTAGCATGGCCTCGAACCGCTTCCAATCCCCCAATCCTTGATTTTTCCCGAAAACTCCCGCAGGCTGAACCGCTGGAATCCTGTCTGGTGCCTCTTTCTCGCCGTCGTGCACGGATTACAGCTTGCGGAGACGACCGATGTCCTTCTGGCAAAAGCAGTTGTGCCTGTGGGCCCTGCTGGCGGCCCCTGTCCTTGCCGATGGACCGGCGGATAACCTCGTCGATAACGTCCGGCGGGTTCCCAAGCTCGGGGTGGATGTTTCCGCCGGCGACCGGGAAGAACTCGAAGCCGGTTTGAAGGATCTGGGAGCGCAGATCGCCAAATTAAAGGAGACCGTCGACGACGAACCCGAGTCGCGGCGGAATCGCAGCGATCTGCTGTCGCTCGGGCTGCCTGACGTCGAAATCTTCCATCGCGCGGTCGATCAGGCGCTGCGCTATCAGGAATTCTTCGATGCCAAAGAGATCCCGGTGGCGAAAAAACTGCTCGCCATCGGCAAAGAACGCGCCGCGCAACTCGCGATGGGCCAGACGCCGTGGATGAACGCGACCGGCCTGGTGGTGCTAGGGTATCGCTCCAAGATTGATCACACCGTACAACCGTACGGCCTCATCATCCCGGACACTTATGATCCGCAACCGAGTCATCGTTACCGACTCGATCTCTGGTTCCACGGCCGCGGTGAGACACTCAGTGAAGTCAACTTCATCAACCAGCGGATGAGCAACAAGGGGGAGTTCACGCCGCCGGAGACGCTCGTGCTGCATCCGTATGGACGGTATTGCAACGCGAACAAATTCGCAGGCGAGATCGACACGTTCGAAGCCCTCGAGAATGCCCAGCGGCGGTATCGCATTGATTCCGAGAAGATCGCCGTGCGCGGGTTCTCGATGGGCGGTGCGGCGTGCTGGCAGTTCGCGGTGCACTATCCGGGACGCTGGTTCGCGGCGAATCCGGGAGCCGGTTTCGCCGAAACGCCGGACTTCCTGAAAGTCTTCCAGAAGGAAACGCTGCAGCCGACGTGGTACGAGCAGAAACTTTGGCGGTGGTATGACTGCACAGGCTATGCGGCGAACCTGGCGTTCCTGCCGACGGTCGCCTACAGCGGCGACATGGACAGTCAGAAGCAGGCCGCGGACATTATGGAAGCCGCGCTCAAAGCGGAGAACCTGCCCC